>NZ_DKXK01000059.1:0-11752 GCF_002492185.1 Lactococcus sp. UBA7128 | reverse complement strand
ACCACCACAGATTATACAGAACCGCTTGTTCTTGTCTGCGGAACTAGACCTTTGCATACGGGAAACGCCTTGGAAGGGTGTCCAGACATAAAAAAACGCTCAATCGAGCGTTTTCCTGTTTTATAGACTTTATTTTTCTTCATGACGTTCGTCTTCAGAAAGTTCCGTCAACGCAGTGTATTCTGCAGGGTAACGTTTTTTATAGCGACTCATCATAAAGAAGGCAACCAAACCAAAGATAAGAGGACCCGCAATCATCGATACTACGGTTTGAACAGTATCCCCAAGAACAGCTGGACGATCAGCTACTGGCAAAGCAAAGTAATCTGTGATCGGTTGAATAACTGTGAAAGCATTGGCAATAGCAACGACAAGGAAGGTCACAGTTACAGCTGCCATAGCAATACCTTTAGATTTGTAAAGTGTAAATGGTTTTTCAATATCATCATTAAGTTTGAATTTTGCATAGGCAATAACAATAAAGAGGTACGGCAATGTCATCGCAACGTTGGCCATATTTGTCAAGATGGCAAAGAACTTAGCTGCTGCTTCCGCACCACCACCTAGGTTGATAAGCATATTAAGCAAGATGATGACAAATACGATAGCAAATTGAACCATCATTGCAAATTTAGGCAAGCCTGATTCCTCATCAAGCTGTCCATAACGACCCGGCCATAGTTTGTCTGGTGTACCAGAGATGATTTGTTTTACCGGGCTGTAGATTAAGGTAAAGAAAGCTCCCATCAATGAAAGTAGCATTGCAAGACCCATATAACGCGCAAGAATTGAACCAATAGCGACTGCACCTGAGTGATCTAATCCGAAAGCATCGCCTAAAGCTTCACCCAAGTATTGCATTGTTACATAACCTGCATTACCAAGATTGATTGTTCCAGCTTTAACGCCTTCGTAGAAAGCTCCACCTGTTTGGTAATTCATGAAGAAACCAACACAGAGAATCATTACAGAGTAACCGATAGCGATAATCAGTGCTGAGGTTACAACACCGCGAGGAAAGTTTTTCTCAGGCTTGTCTGTTTCATCAACTAAGCCTCCAACAGCTTCAACACCACCATAGGCAAAAATTGCAAATACCATAAAGGCGATGAAACCAATTGCTGAACCGTTATTAAAGTTAGGGTTAAGGCTTGTAACAAAAGCATCCGCAGTAATTGGTGTTGTTGGTTGTCCATTAAGAATAAGGACCAAAAGCGCACAAACTAAAAGAATAGCGTTCAATGAGAGAACGGCAATACCACCAAGTGTCGCGAATTTTTTGACCGCATCCAAACCACGCAGGGCAAAAAAGGTAATCGCAGCAATCCAGGCCATGGCGATGAGTGAAAGAATCCATGGATCTGGTACATGAAGGGAATTACCAAAAATCATATTGGTAATAGGAACCATGATACCATTAGAAACATTGACCATCCATACGAGGTAAGAGGCATACCACATAAATGTTCCAATGAAGGCGAAAGTCGGACCAACCGCTTTCTCCATCCAAGAATAGATTCCCCCTTTTTCCTCCTTAAAGGCTGAACCAAGCTCAGTTACCATAAAGGCAAAGGGTAGGAAGAAGAAGAGTCCTCCAACGATATACCATGGAATAGCAGCATAACCCATCATGTAAAATGCACGCGGGATATTGTTAAATCCATAAACTGAGGTGAAAATCATCAGGCATAAGCCGACAAGAGAAAGTTTCCCTTTTGCTTTATCAGACATCAAATGTCCTCCTTTTTTATAAATCAGACTTGCTGATTAAAAATATTTGTAAATCAAGTAAATATTTTACTTGCATAGTTACCATAATCTAGAGATATATGATGCTTTCCACCATAAAATCCAAAGTTTACTCCTTCTATAAAAGATAGAATAAAACATTCATAACTAGAATTAACTACAATTGTGCGACAATTTTAAAAATAACCTAAAACAGGTCGCCCGAAGGCGACTTGTTCTTTAAATTATAAGGAAGGTAAAGTTTATATAAAACTTACTGGAAGGGCTTTCCTATAAGCCCTAAAACTATTTTAGCGCATTATTCTTCATTTTTCAAGATATTGTTAAGTTTCAGCATTTCAAGAAGAACATCTACAGCTTTTTCCATTGTTTGCAGACTTACAAACTCAAAGCGTCCATGCATGTTTTCACCACCAGCAAAGATGTTTGGGGTCGGCAATCCCATGAAGGAGATTTTAGAACCATCTGTCCCACCACGGACAGGTTCAATTTTTGGTTCAATTCCCAAGTTCTTCATCGCTTCTTCCGCAAGATCAATGATAGACATGTCTTTTTCAATGACTTTAGCCATGTTGTAATACTGGTCTTTGATTGTCGCTTTTACACGTTCTGAACCCAGTTCAGCATTCATCTTGTCCGCAATGTCCTGCATCAACGCTTTACGCGCATTAAACTTATCTTCATCATGGTCACGGATGATATACTGTGCACGTGCTTCCTCAACAGTACCGTCCAGTTTCAAAAGGTGGAAGAAGCCTTCTCGTCCTTCTGTTTTTTCTGGACGATCAAAGTCTGGCAATTGTGTATGGTAATCTATTGCTAATTGCAAGGCGTTGACCATTGTATTTTTAGCTGTACCGGGATGAACATTTTTACCTTGGAACTCCAAGACAGCACCAGCAGCTGAGAATGTTTCGTATTCCAACTCACCAAGTGGACCACCATCTACTGTATAAGCAAAGTCAACATTGAAGTCTTCAACATCAAAGCGGTCAGCACCTGTTCCGATTTCTTCATCAGGACCAAAACCGATACGGATTTCGCCGTGTTCAAAATCAGGGTTAACATTAATCAAATAGTCTGCCAAAGTCATAATTTCAGCGATACCTGCTTTGTCATCGGCACCTAACAGCGTTGTACCATCAGTATGAATGAGGGTTTGTCCCTTATAGTTTTTCAAGTTGGGAAATTCAGCTGGATCAAGTTTAAAACCAGACTCTCCAAGTTCAATAACAGACTCTCCATCGTAGTTTTCAAGGATCTGTGGATTGACACCTTCCGCATTGAAATCCGCCGTATCCATATGAGCAATCAAACCAATTTTACGCACATTTTTATCTGTTGTTGCTGGAATAGTACCCACCACATAACCGTTTGATTCAAGATAATGAACATCTTGAATACCAATGGCACGCATTTCGTCTGCCATCTTGTGTGCAAAGTCAACAAGAGCTGGAACTGACGGCACAGTTGTTGAATTTTCATCTGAGCGTGTGTTCACTTTGACATAGTCAAGGAAACGGGGTAACAATTTTTCGTATTTCATTTTTATCCTCCTATGGAAATGAAGTTATTTAATACTTTTGTCTGTTGAATTTGGGCAGCAATGAAGTCTTGAGCTTGGTCGAAATGGACTTCGTCAAGCTGGACTGTCTCATCAAACTTCAAATGAGTTTTATAGCTGTTTTCGCCCAGCGCCTCAATATAACCGTACTTCTCCAAAACTCTAATAAAAATATCTGAACGCGCTTTAACAATAGGTTTACGGGCAAATTTGAGCAAAAAGCTTGTCATGTACTTTAAAGCGTACTCCGGATTAACATCGCCCATAATCTGATAAACTTCGCACTCCAGCACTGTCAATGGTAAATCGTTTGCCAGCTTATAAAAATAGTTGAACAAATTATCAGTCGTCAAATCATATTGACTAGAAAAATGTAAACAAATTGCATTCGTTTGATTTTTCAACCTTTGCTGGATAATTGACTGATTAAGTCTTCTTTCTAGCTGACTTCCCGCCTCTACAAAGAAAGGTTTGTTATAGGTGTAAATAGCTGGTAGCTCTGGTTTTAAAGTTAAATCAAAATCATCATCCCTAAAAACTTTAAAATTATTACCATAACGTTTATCGCTACGCCAGATAAAATTTGCCGCAATAAAACTGTCCAGTTGACGATCTATGTTTTTTATTTCTTCAAAATCTTTATGAATTTGGCGCAAGGTTACATCTTCATGCAGCTCCAAATAATTAATCAGTTTTAAGAAAAAAGGCTGACGTGTCAGCCTATTTTTATTAAAAACGTGAATAGGCATTATTTATTGAACTCTTCTGTAAGTTGTGGCACAACTTGTTTTTTACGTGAAACGGCCCCGGCTAAGAAAGCGTGATCGTCTTCAAGTGTAAAGTGGAAAGCTGCTTCAACCTTATCTTTGTGGCTACCGATCTCGACAATTTCTGAGTTAGAATTTACGATATCTGTAATCATGAAGACAAAGTCATCATAATGTTCGACTTCCATCGCTTTCTTGATGGCAACTTTGACATCATGTAAGCGAGAAAGTACATCTTGAATTTCAACTGTATTTACTTGAGCGATACGGATGCGGCTGCCGTTAAGTTCAAAGGTTTTCGCATCAATATCAATGAGTTCTTCTGCTGACTTGTTATCCAAGTTCGTACCAGCTTTGAGCATAGCCATGCCGTACTCTTGAAGGTCTACACCAGCAATCTTCGCCAATTCTTCTGCAACTTTGTGGTCAGTCGCATGTGTTGTTGGTGATTTCAACAGCAATGTATCTGAAATCAAACCTGAAAGTAAGAGGCCAGCCACTTCACGTGGTATTTCCACGCCTGCTTCAAGGAACTTGCGGTAAACGATGGATGAAGCTGATCCAACAGGTTCAATTGTCATGAATAAAGGTGAAGCTGTATTAAAATTAGCCACACGGTGGTGGTCCACAACGCCAAAGATATTCAAAGAAGCGATATCCGCGATGGATTGTTGAAATTCATTGTGATCCGTCAAGATAACTGTATCCACACCTTCATCAGCTGCTGATGTTACCACGCGTGGTGCTTCCACACCAAAATAGTCCAAAGCAAATTGTGTTTCTTCATTTGGTGTACCCAAAGCCACACATTCTGTATTCAAAGCGCCAACTGGGCGGTGGTTGCTCAAGTATGAAAAACCATAAGATGATGCAATTGCATCTGTGTCAGGTTTTTGGTGACCAAAGACGAGAATTTTATCCGACATTTCTGTACCTCATTTTTATATTTATGTTTTTCTCATTATACCAAAAAAAGAGAATTTACGCACACTTTCAAAGCATCTCCCCTGCTACTTTTCTCATTTTTTGAATAAAAATAAAAATAAAACTTAAAAGCTAAACTGCTCAGCCTTTAAGTTTTTTATCTGATTCTCTGCAAGTAATCTTGATATGTTTCGGTCTTCATGATTTCTTTGGCATTGGCTACACGCTCTTTTGTTGGTGGTTTTACTCCAGCAAGGGGATACTTCCAGCCTAATTCACGCCATTTGAACTCCCCCATCGTATGATAGGGCAGGATTTCAAATTTGAGTACATTATCTAGAGTTTTAACAAACTCACCTAGCTTTTCCAGGTCCTCATCAATATCTGTCTCTCCGGGAACGAGGACGTGACGAATCCACATGCCTTGTCCCTTATCTGAAAGGTAACGGGCAAATTCTAGAATATTTTCGTTCGGATGTCCAGTCAGGGCTTTGTGACGTTTTGAATCAATTTCTTTTAAATCAAGCAACACAAGATCCGTCACTTCAAGAAGGTCATCAATCCGAGAGGTAATATACTCATCTGTTCTAAAAGGACGGGCTGATGTATCTAAGGTTGTGTGAATTCCCAGACTTTTGGCGTATTGGAAAAGAGCAATGACGAAGTCAATCTGCATCATAGCTTCACCACCTGAGACAGTGATGCCTCCTTTTTCTCCCCAGAAACCTCGGAAACGTAGAGCTTCTTCCATCACATCCTCTACTGTACGTATGGTTGCTTTTTCGCTTTTCAAGGCCCAAGTGTCAGGGTTATGACAATATTTGCAACGCATCGGACATCCTTGCATAAAAACAATAAAACGGACGCCAGGACCATCAACAGAACCAAAAGACTCTGTAGAATGAACCAAACCAGTTACTTTTTTTGCTTCTTCAATATTTATATCTGTCATGAGCTTTTCCTCTTCTTCGGTATGCTTTTATCATACCTCAAATCTTATTTATTATCAAATGCTTTTCCATAAGACCAGCCACAATAATCAGCGACTGCCATAAATGGCACAAAAAAGCATCCTTCATATGAGCCAAATGTTCTTTCCCTTTCACACTTTTTACTGTATCTTCTACTTTTACCTCTTGCTCATCGTTTTAAAAAAGTTCGTAAAAGCAAAAAAAGAACGGATTATCAAGTTCCGTTCTTTATTTCGTTTACAGCTTTACTCAGAGGGCTCCATATCAAACTCTACCCGAAGTTTCAAGACACGGTTTCCGTCTACTTCAAGACTAGTCAAGGAGAAGTGATCCTCATCATTGTCGATTTCACACATCACTTGCTGCCCTTTCTCAGGAATCTGCCCTGTTTCTGAAAGGAAGAAGCCGGCCATCGTATCCACATCATTATTGACTAAATGTGTGCCAAACTCGTCGTTGAAGTCATTGATTGTCATTTTCCCTTGCACAACATACATGTTTTCACCAATCTTGTAAACATCTGTTTCAGCAACGTCTGTTTCATCCTCAATTTCACCAACGATTTCCTCAATCAAGTCTTCCAGAGTAACGATACCTTCAACGCCGCCGTATTCGTTAAGCAAAATCGCCATTTGGTTTTGCGTATTACGCATCTGCAGCATTAAGTCATCCACAAACACTGTTTCAGGGACAAACAACGGTTCTTGCAGCATTTCACGGAAATTAATGTTATCAAAGCCGTCCGCAAAACCTCGGGCCAAGAGACGTTTTGTATGAATAATTCCTAAGATGTTGTCTTTATCGTCATCATAAACTGGGACACGCGAGTAGGACTCGCTGAGCATTTTCTCGATATTTTCCCGTGGCTCATCATTGATATCAATCATAAAGGCATCTGTACGAGGGACCATGATTTCACGCGCCACAAGCTCGTCAAGACTGAAAACACCTGTAATCATTTCACGCTCTGAATCATCCAACGCTGTTTCATCTGTGTGAACGAGATATTCGATTTCATCACGTGTCATATCATCATCACTGCTATCAAATTTGATAGGAAAAACACGCGCCAAGCCATTGATAGTAATCGTCAAGAGCCAGATAAAGGGTTTTAAAACAACACCTATACTCATCAAAGGGCGAACCATTTTTAAAGCTGCCTTTTCCTTAAGCGCTTGCGCAATACGTTTAGGGAAAAGCTCACCAAACACGATTGTAAAGAAAGTCAAAATAACCAAGATAATGATTTTACTCAATGTTTGCGCGAAGCTTGTATCCCCAAACAGTGGTGCAAGCTGTGCAGCTAGAGTATCAGCCAAACTTGCACCTGCAAAGATGTTCAAGAAAGTAATCCCAACTTGAATCGTTGACAAGAAGTGTGTCGGATTATCAACTACACGCAGTAAATACTGATATTTACTGTCTCCTTCACTCGCCTTTTGCTCCACGCGTGAACGTGATAAAGAAACGAGCGCCATCTCACTTGCTGAGAAAAATGCATTCAAAGCAGTAAGAAAAACAAGTAACAAAATCTGTAAAATTACCGAGCTACTCTCGGGGTCAGGGTGTGCCATTTTTACTCCTATTTTTTTGTAATATGAAGATTATTATACCATAATTTATTATTTTGAAATAATTTTTTTCTTTTGCTGTTCACGATGATTGTGCCACAGGCCAGCAAGGAATTTCACAATCTCTTTGACCAGTGAATAAACAGGGACAGCAATAATCATACCTAGAATACCATACAAACTTCCAGATACTAGCATCAAAATCATGACCGTAACAGGATGGACTTTCACAGCATTTCCTACTATTTTTGGATAAACGAGATTGCCATCAATCTGCTGAAGGACCAAAACATAAGTTACTGCGAGAAGAGCTGTCCAAGGTTGAGTAAAGGCCAAAGTGAAAATAACAGGTATTACACCAATGTAAGGCCCTGCATACGGGATGAGGTTTGTAATTGCTGAGAAACTTGCAAACAAGAAAGCATAAGGAATGCCAAAGAGCATATAACCAACAAAGACAAAGATGAACACCAGTAGCGAATCTAAAGCCACACCAGAGATATAACGAGAAATCGTTGCATTCATCTTTTCTAAAAGTTCAATGATGCCGAGCGGATCTTCCCTAAAAATCGTTTGCTTTAGAGTAGGGAGCAGTTTTTCACCGTCTTTAAGCATGTAGTAAAGCAAGATAGGAACTAGGATAGCAACCATAACTACAGATGAAATGATGCTCACGATGCTCCCCAAGCTTCCTGTCAAATTCTGAAGCAACTTGTTTAAAATATCTGTATAAGACAGATTGATATTGCTAACTATACTATCAACGTCTAGCTGGCGATAAAAGGCAGAAAAACGTGGATCACTTTGCAAGGAAGAAATCCAGTCACGAAGTTCAGGAACGGCTCTTGAGCTGGCATTGATCAAGCTAGTCAGCTGAGAAACAACATTTGGAATGATTGAAGCAACACTCCAAATCACAATTCCTAATAAACTTAGCAGAACAATCAAAATTGCAAAGAAACGCTTGATTTTCCAGCGTTTCTCCATAAAAATAACCACCGGCTTGAAAATATAATAAAGAAAGCCAGCTATAATAAATGGAATGAAAAGCAAAGCTAAAAGAGTTTGGATGGGTTGGAAGAGAAAGTCCAGTTGCATAAGCGTAAAAATAAGCAGCGTCACTGCTAATATCTCAACCGTCCAGAAAAATAATTTACTGTTTTTAAACATAATATCTACCTAAAGATGAAAAGAGACCCTTTCTTTCTTTTTAAAGTTATTTATATTATAATTGAAATAAGATTTTTACGCAAATTCAAGATTTTGAGAGGAAATTTATGCAAATCAAGCAAACTCGTGACACCATGTCTGAAATATACTGCGATGCGCTACGTATCCGTAATACTGTTTTTGTTAAGGAACAAGGTGTCCCTTTCGAACTGGAGGTTGGTAGTCCCGTTGACGAAGCACATTCGGTTCATTTTGTAGGTTATGAAGCTGGCAACGCTTTAGCTACCGTTCGTCTTTTGGTCGATCCTAGCGATAAAACACATGCTCTGGTACAGCGCATGGCTGTTTTAAAAGAAGCACGGGGTAAAGGCTACGCGAACGCCCTCTTGCAACAGCTACTTGAATTTTCAAAAAAATCTGGTCTTACTCTTTTGACCCTTCACGCCCAACTCAGTGCAAAAGACCTCTATGAAAAATTTGGCTTTGAAGTTCAAGGTGAAATTTTTAAGGAGGCAGGTATTGACCACATCACAATGACGTATGATAAATTTACTGAGTAGAAAAAAAGAAACCCTCGTATGTACTTCTAAAAGGTGTCTCTTCTGCTTTTATTAAAACACTAAACTTCTCGGCCTAGGTGTCGAGGAGTTTTTTTACTCTTGTTTGCAGTTCTGGCACTACTTCTACCTCAAACCAAGGGTTCTTGCGTAACCAGATATTGTTCCGGGGGGAAGGGTGGACAATCGGGAAGTAGTGAGGCAAATACTGTCTAAAATCACGAATAGCATCTGTCGCCCGCATCTTTCTTGGTAAATGCAGGTAATAAGTAATAGCATAGGAACCAATCAAAATAATAAGTTCAAGTTCAGGCATTTCGTCAATCAATAATTTATGCCACTTTTCAGCAAAGCCTTTGCGTGGTGGCAGGTCTCCAAACTTTCCCTTACCCGGAAAATAAAAATCCATGGGTAAAATAGCCAACTTATCTGAACTATAAAATGTCTCATAAGAAATCCCCAGCCAGTCACGAAGACGTTCTCCTGAGTGATCGTTCCAGAAAAGATGACTTTCTTGCGCTTGTCTCCCCGGTGCTTGACCCACAATGAGAATTTTTGCCTCTGGATGAGCGGAATAAAGGGGATCAATCCCCTGCTCTGTATAGGCTGCATTTTGGGGGTCATCTTTTATGGCTTGAAAAATATTCGACAGCTTGTCCATCAGTTTAACCTTCTTTCAGTGGGAGTAGAGCATCCGCTAAACGAGCAAATTCAGGAATTGAAAGTGCTTCTGCACGGATAGTTGGAGAAATATCTGCCTGCGCGAGCAGTTCTAAAATTTGCGTTTTCTTGTCTTTACCAAAGGCAGATTGCAGATTGTTTATTAAGGTCTTACGGCGATGGACAAAAGCACTGTGCATTGTCTTGAAAAAGAAGGTCTCATCCTTAACGGCAACTAGAGGTTGTGCACGTCGGGTCATTTTTAAAATGGCCGAGTCCACATTAGGAGCAGGTACAAAGACTGTTCGGGGTACTGTGAATGCCACTTTGGCTTCCATGTAATACTGCACTGCTATCGAAAGCGAACCGTAAGCTTTTGTACTTGGTCGAGCTGCAATGCGGTCAGCCACTTCCTTTTGCATCATAACTACATATTCTGTAAAGGGAACCTTCGACTCAATCAAATGCATAAGAATCGGCGTTGTGATGTAGTAAGGCAGATTAGCCACAACTTTTATAGGCAGATCAGGATTTTTAAAGTGCTTTATGTGTTCCTGAATATCTACTTTTAAAATGTCTGCGTTCACCAGTTGAAAATTATCGTAAGAGGCCAGAGTTTCTTGCAAAATCGGAATCAAGCTTTTATCAATTTCAAAAGCCATGACTTCCGCCGCTTCTTCAAGCAAATACTGAGTTAGGGAGCCAATACCTGGTCCAATCTCAATCACATTCACTTGTTTAGAGAGCTCTGCCGTTGCTGTAATTTTTTCCAAAATATTATGGTCAGTCAGGAAATTTTGACCAAATTTTTTCTTAAAATTAAAGTTATGTCGGCGCAAAATATCTTGCGTGCGTATAACATTGGAGATACGGTCTAGGTTTGAAGTTGTCATAACCTTATTATAGCAGAAAAACAGGGAAACTGTTTCTCAATACAGTCCTTCCGAACAGTAATTGCTTTCCTTTTAGCTTCACTCAGTCGGAATATTTTGTCAATGAAGTCTTGTTCGGTTTAAGAAAAAAAGGAGCTGTCTCGTAAAAGGACATAAAATTAAAAACAGGACAATCAAAAAGCACTCAGACTGTCGCATGCAAAAATGCTACCTTGAGTGATTTTTTGTTTTGCATATTTGTTTCTTAGTTGGAAGAGTTGATGATGAGGGCGGGACGGACACCACCATAGTCATCACTCGTTGTTCCTGGGAAAGTGCCGTGCAAGTTACCTCTAAATGCGCCCCAACGTATAGTCCAAGCAGATTCACCATGACCTGCAGTACGCAATGACCACCATGTATTATGTCCACCTACACGCCCTGCATGATGAGGAAAACCTCGCCCTTCACCTGATAACCGGATAACATCCGCAAGAGAAAGAGAGAAGGCTTGTGGTACACCCTCCGCTTGATTGACAGTAGTCACATCTGCCCGAGCCACATCCACCTCTGGATGAGGCTCATCCCAATTAGTAGGTAACCAACGAGTATAAGGCCCCTCTTCCGGCCAAGACATAAGCATCGATCTGAGGTTTGGTACTTCATCGGCTATTGACACAGGAGCAACCATATCTTTAACAGCTTGAGTAAGAGATTGATTATAAAAGTCTTCTAAAACTGTTGCTTGCTCTACGAAGCTCGTATTGCGTATCGCCTCATTCCGGATAATCATATGATTACCAGAACCCATGTTTTCAAGATAACGATACTGCTCCCCTGCCATGGTAAAGATACGGACCGGACGCATGGTCGAAAAGTCAAAGGCTGCAGGGGCACTGTCCTCGTTAGGCAATGGGTTCTGTCCGTCATCGTACATCACCCCATTC
>NZ_DKXK01000042.1:0-8176 GCF_002492185.1 Lactococcus sp. UBA7128 | reverse complement strand
GTCTACTTTTATAGTATAGCTCCATTACAAGAAATGGGGACAGGTCGGTAATGGCTTTTTGGCTGTCGCAAATTATACGTTAGCTACAGAGGAAGAACGTGTTCTTTTTGAGGAAGTATTTGATGGCAAAGTTCCCACAAATTCAAAGGAAGACATTGATAAAGATACACCTCTCGCGGTACAAATTAAGTGGAATGAAGGTTCAGATAATGATGCTTTAAAGTTTCTCAACGAAGACCATGAAGGGGAAAGTATCACTGTAGAGACCTTGAAAGCAATGATACAGGATGAAGTATACCTTGAAATTCATCCTGAACCCGGCTATTACAAAGTTAAGACAACTATAAGGAGAATTGATATAGGCGATGGCTTTACGCTTAATAAAGAATTGTATCAAGATATTGTTGATGCCAATAATTTAGATATTGATATCCAGTCTTATTATGAAAGTATTGCCCCTGAAAAAGAACATCAACTCTCTAATCAAGAGATACTCCAATTAGCCAGGGATAAAATGAATTTGTCTGAGGATATAAAGGTAAAACATCTTGGAGGTGGTGCATTTTCAATCATGAAAGAGCAATTTGGAGGTGTTCTTAATCAATCTATCGTGAACTGGTATCCAGGAGGTGATCTTAAAGTCAAAGATAATGCAGATCAGCTTACAGGTCGACCATTCTTTGAGGAGGAGTTCTACAAAATCCTTGCTGACATTATTACAAATAAAGAAATACAAGAAAACTTATCTGAAGAAGTTACTCTTTCAGAACAAACTCTAGATGAAGACGAACGTGATAAAGACGTTACGGTGTTGGAAGATATAAGTGAACCAGATGAGGAAGTATTTAAAGGTAATGACGATTTATTAAAAAACTACTATGAGATGTCTCTTGAAGATATTCAAAAAGGGTTTGACCAATTTATGACACATTCTGAAGATACGGAATTTCGCCAAAAAATGTGGAAAAACCTGCAAAAATATCATGAGAAATATAAATCTCAAATGATTGAGCGTAATCTATTACCACCTGAAACTATTACTGAAGATATTTCAGAAATACAACAGGAAGAAAAACAGACAACTGAGAATTTGGTACAGAAGAGCCTTTCTCTTGACTATGAATTAGAAGAAGTTAGACAGAAAATCTTAATTGAAACAGTGATTGCCTTAAAACTTTCTAGTTCTGAGTTCCAAATTCGAAAACAAAATAATGAGACGGTGAGTCTCGTACTTACTGGCCCACATAGTATAGTAGCTCCACTAATTACTCTTAGGGCAACAGGTGAAGCAGAATTTAATTCTATTAACCTAAAAGCAGCACTGAAGAAATATCCTTCTTTAAGTAATATCCAAGAAACTTTTGAAAAAGTAAAAGGGAGTATCCTACAGTTTGAAAAAGGTGAAACTGAGCAAGTTAGAGAGCCTATAACACATGATGTTTCCCTTCTGGAACAGTTTCCAAATGCAGAAGAGCGAGAAGAGCTTGATCCTATGGAAGATTTCATAGTTATGTTAATGGCTAATGAGGATAAGCTAACGATTATTGTTGATGATAAGGATGTATATCATCACAAAATTAGTGATAGTAATGATGGCCAACAAATTATTTTTGAAATGCGCCAAGATAAGAGTACAGATACTCGATACTTGGTTTATGAAAATAGTGAATTCATAAAAAATACTTTCGGTGATAATATACCTGACAGTCGACTTATTAACCCAATCGCTTTAGAATACTTAGAACAAAGGATAGAGGAGAATAAGCTTAAACTACGAAATCAAAGTGAAGCATCACAACAAACACAAGAAGTCTCATTATTTGATGGCTTTGATTTCGATGATAAAAAGGAAAGTCAAGATCCTATAATACCTGCAGAACCTAAGCATTCCAACACTCCAGAAATTAAACCAACTCAATTCAAAACAAATTTTGAATTTCCTTCGGATTCGCAAAGTCTTTCAGAATTTTACCCTGCGACTCCAAGAGAAAAAGTTAAAGCAAATATTGCTGCAATTCAGCTTTTAAAAAAGCTATCTGATGAAAAAAGACTAGCAACAGTTGAAGAACAAGAAGTTTTAGCACGATACGTGGGCTGGGGCGGTCTCGCCAATCAATTTTTCGATTCATCTAACTCCACTTATGAAGAACAACGAAATCAACTCAAAAATCTTATATCACAAAAAGAATATGCAGCTATGCGTGAGTCAAGTCTAACTGCTTATTACACTGATCCACAACTTATTCGTGTGATGTATACTGCTCTTGACAATATTGGATTTAAGGGTGGAAAAATTCTTGATCCGTCAATGGGGACAGGAAACTTTTTTTCTGCCTTTCCTCAAAGTTGGAAAGAAAACTCTGAGCGTTATGGCGTAGAAGTAGACCAAATTACGGGGCAAATTGCTAAGCATCTTCATCAAAATACCCATATACAAGTTAAAGGATTTGAAAATACATCGTTCATCAATGATTCCTTAGACTTAGTAATTACAAATGTTCCTTTTGCCCAAATTCCTATTTTGACTAAGTATTATGACAATCCTTACATGATTCATGACTACTTTATCCAGCGTTCTCTCGACTTGGTTCATGACGGGGGCTTTGTGGCGGTGATAACCTCAACCTGGACTATGGACAAACAAGACCAGAAACTTCGTCAAGAAATTGCAAAGAAAGCAAATTTAGTCGCCGCAGCACGATTACCGAAAAATGCTTTTACTGCAATCGCAGGAACAGAAGTATCCAGTGATATTCTCATCTTCCAAAAAACAAGTACGCCTGAGCTATCTCCTGAATGGTTAGAAACCACCTCCATCAGCGACGAGAGAGGAAACACTGTTCACTATAATAAATATTTTGAAAATCACCCGGAACATATTCTGGGAGAAATAAAAATTTTATCGTTTCATGATGGCACACTGTCAATTACACCCGAATTTTCATTGGATGACCTTCCAATGGAATTGGGAAATGTCCTTTCTGACACAAGAATTGAAATACAACCTTTTGAAAAGAAAGATGAAGCACTTCCAGTTTTAGAAGAAATCAAGTTCCCTGGTCAAACACAAGACTTTAACATTGAGCCTTATACGATTGAAGTAGTAGAAGGAATCCCTTATTATCATAATGGCGATGAGATTGTTAAGCATCAAAAAAATTCAAGCATTACCCTAAATGTTAATGAAAACAGACAAAATCAGTTGAGTCGTTTTGAAAAAATCAAAGATAGAATTTTTAAACAAAAAACTTCGTATAGGAGAGTTTTTTCCGGCAAAGGTTATTTTGATTCCTGGTCAAATTTCATCTTTACATCCTCAAAGGTTGATGCGCCTAAAATACCACAAGAAGTTTTGGAAATGCTCAACAACGGCCACGACCAAACCATACATGAAAACTATCGTTATACAGTTGCTAAAGGGAAAGATAACCTTTTAACCTTAAATGTGGAAGAAGCTATTAACACAAAATATAGCTATACTCAGGACTATAATTCCCGTGAAATTAAAATCATGCAAGAGATGATTGACTTGCGTTACACTTTACAAGAGCTTCTTAATATTCAACACCTTCATGACATTTCAGAACCTAAATACAAGTCTGAGTACGATCAGCTACGCCTTAGGCTAAATGAAAAATACGATCTCTTTGTTCAACAATACGGCGCTATTAGTCGTCCTGAAAACGCAAGACTTATGCGCCGAGACGACTACTATCCTTTTTTAAGCTCTATTGAACAGGAAAAGGAAAATTCTCTCACACATGAAAAAGAGTATACCAAAGCCCCTGTATTTTTTGAACCAACCATTCAACCTTTTGCAAAATCAGTCACTGTTTCCTCTGCAGGAGATGCTCTCCTTGCAAGTTTAAATCATAAGGGTAAACTTGATTTTGAGTACATGACGGATATTTATCAAGGACATTCTCGTGAAAGTATCATCCAAGAACTCGGAAACAAAATCTTTTATGAAGGCAATGGGCAATATGTGACTCGAGAAGAATATCTCTCGGGAGATGTTAAAACAAAGCTTTCTCTTGCAAAAACCAATAATGACTTTGAAATTGAAAATTATGATTGGACAGTTAATATAGAAGCGCTTAAAGAAGTAATTCCTCCAGATTTGCCTTTAAGCGATATCAATTATAAGTTTGGAACTCGTTTTATTCCTATTTCCATATATCAACGCTTTTTAGCCGAACAATTTGAGCAAAAGAAATATAATTCCGATGATTACAACCCTGATTGGATTGAAATTGAATATGACAAAGTTGGGGACAGCTATAAAGTTACAGCACTACTTGAAGGAACCTATGGTCTACGTGATAAATTTGGACTTCCAAACAAAAAATACGCTGGAGATAAATTAGCTACTGAACTCCTTAATCTTCGCGATCCCAAAATTTATAAGCCGGACCCTGAAGACCCTATAGGTAACAAACGAATTCTTGATGAAGTCGCTACAGAAGCCCTACAAGATAAGGGAAAAATGTTAGCAAATGCCTTCAATGATTGGGTCTTGAAACATCCTGATGTACAAATGGAAATTGTTCAAATTTACAACGAGAAATTTAATCGATACGTGGCCCGATCTTATGACGGTTCACAACTTACTGTAAATGGTTTGGCCAAACAGTTCAAACTTCGGACTCATCAAGCAAATGCAGTTATGCGTGCTGTTATTGAAGGACGAGCAGGACTGGCACACGAAGTGGGGGCTGGAAAAACTCTGACACTTCTTGCAAGTGCAAGGAAAATGAAAGAGCTAGATATTGTCAAAAAACCGCTTTTTGTTATCCCAAAGCCTTTGGTTGAACAATTTGGGCGAGAGATTTATCAGTATTTCCCAGAAAGCCATGTCTTGATTGCACAGCCTGAAGACTTTCAAAAAGATAATCGCAAACGCTTTGTCAGTCGTATTCTCACAGGAAAGTATGACTTCATTGTTATTGCGGATTCTCAGTTTGGAAAAATTGCCATGAGTAAAGAATATCAGGAAAACTATATCCTCTCACAACTTAATGCGGAACGTAAAGCAATGGAAGAAATGGAGGATAGCTCTTTTACTGTTAAGAAAATTGAACAGCGGATTAAGCAAATGGAGAGGGCTTTAGAAGACCTGCAAAAGAAAGATGCTGACTCGTTCATTAATTTTGAAGACCTAGGGATTGATTTACTTATTGTGGATGAAGCTCATAATTTTAAAAATCTTGCACCAATGACACAAATGGAAAATGTAAAAGGTGTTTCAGATACACGGAGTCAAAAAGCAATGGATCTCCAACAAAAAACTGAATACCTCCAAAGTCAATTCAACAACCGTCGTGTTATCTTCTCTACAGGGACACCGCTCTCTAATTCTGTTGTTGAGATGTACACCATGATGAGATATACAGAACCTGACGTCTTAGAGCGTTATGGCGTACTCAACTTTGATACATGGGTATCGACATTTGGTGTTATTGAGAATAATTTTGAATTGACTGCAGCAGGGACTTTTAAAATCAATCGTCGCTTTGTCAAATTCGGAAATATGCAAGAATTGATGAATATGTTTAGAGAAACATGGGATATTCAAACTTCAAATATGCTTGACCTTCCTGTTCCTGAAGCAGAAATCATTACACATAAGAGTCCAATTACCGAAGCTCAGAAAATTTATACTGATAATTTAATTCGGCGTGCTTCTAATATTGAAATGGGGTTAGTAAAACCTTGGGAAGACAATATGTTGAAAATTGTGGGAGAGAATAAAAAATTAAGTCTTGATATGCGCATCATCGACAACAAAAAATATACCGCTCAAGATTCTAATAAACTTCATCAAGTCATCCAAACTGTATTCGACATATATAAGGAGTTTGATGAGCAAAAGGGTACCCAACTTATTTTCTCTGATATGTCTGTCCCTTTAAAATATAGAAATTCTCAGGTAATGAATTTTGATGAGTCCATCAATACCTTCTCTGCTTATGATGAAATAAAAGAGATGTTAATCAAAAAGGGGATTCCGGAAAATGAAATCCGATTTATTCATGAAGCTACGGATAAAACAAAAAACGTTATGATGCAAGAAATGCGTGAAGGAAAAATACGTATTCTCCTCGGATCAACTGGTAAAGCTGGGACAGGCCTGAATGTTCAAGACAAACTCGTTGCAGTGCATCATCTTGATGTTCCTTGGCGTCCGTCAGATGTTAAACAGAGAAACGGTCGGATTATTCGACAAGGTAATGAGAATAAGAAAGTACAAATTCATTACTACATTACACCAGGGACAATGGATTCGTTCATGTGGCAAATACACGAAAATAAAGAAAAATTTACAGACCAAGTCATGGATGGAACATCAACCGCTAGAGAAATGGAAGAAATTGAGATGGTTATTCCAACAGCAACCCAGCTTAAGGCCGCCGCAAATGGTAACCCCCTTCAAGCAGAATTTATGCAATTAGAGATGGAACTACAAGGACTTGAACGTTCTCGTAATCGTTTTTATGAGGAAAAAGTTCGGAGCCAAGAGCGTATTCTTAAAGATCAAGAGAAGCTTCCACAAATGGAAAGACTTATAAAAAAACAGGAAGCAGATGAACAAACTTCCAAGAATACTCAACATCAACCTTTTGAATTGACCTTACATTTCAAAGATAAAGATAAATTCTATACAGAAGCTGATAAAAAATCAGAAGTAGCACTTGCTTTGGCCGGACGAATCAATACAAGTATTGCAGAGAACAGCATGCTAGCCAGCAACATGCCTCAGCATATTGCAACATATCGTGGGTTTAAGATTTACCACAATCCTTCTATTTCTATTACAGGCCAAACTCCTGCGGAAGAACATCTTTTTATTAAAGGACATGCTCAATACAGCGCATTTGTTTCCTTAGAAAGTCCTACAGGTATTCTTACGCGACTGAATAATAAAATGGATGAAGGTATAGAAAAGGCTAAAGAAGAAACACTTAAGGATATTTCACGTATACAATCTGCCATTGCACAAGCAGAAGAAGATAAAGCTAAAAAGTTCCCCGATGAAGACATCTACCATTCAAAAAAATCACGTCATAGTGAGCTAAAAGAACTTTTGAGTCAACAAACATCGGAAGAAATTTCCTCAGCAAGAGATGTGACGAATGATTGTGAGCTGGAGATGTAAACATGAACGTAAAGGAAAAATAGAAAGATATGAATAAAAATTTTGAAAAAGTAAAACAAGACCTTGAAGAAAAACTCTCGTATTACGGAGAGTTAGAACTTCGTAAAGAATACTCCCTCAATGATTTGTTTACGTATTATATTGATTTAAATATAATTCTAGGACATTTGGATATTAATATCATTGATGTCCACATGAAAACAGATGGCTCTTTGATGTTGGAAAAAAGAGAAGTAGGGTTTTGTGTAGAGGAATTGGCTGAGCTGCAGAGAGTTCTCTCAATCTTTTATGGCTCTCCATTCTCACTACATATTGAGCCTGTCGAGGACCTAGAACCTAAGTACCTCATTCGCATTTCTCCAATCTACTTGAATACATTGGAGGAACTCAAAGCGCACATACATGCTTTAAAAAGATTACTCACTAAAGTTTCTAAAGCACTCAAAGATTAGAAAAGCCTTCACAGGTCTTAGGACTTGTGAGGGCTTTTTTTGGTATAATGATAGAGTAGATTTTTTGAACGGTAGCCTAGATTGGAGGTGATGCCATGGTTTTTAGTGGCAAGTCCTCACAAAACAAGAAAGGCGACAAATTTTTGTCTGTTTACGAAGCATTAATGCTTGCGATCGCTTTTGCGGGTCTGGTATTAAGAATTTCAAACACAAAAAAATGACCGTTCAGCTTGGCGAGCATTGATGGTCATTTAGATTAAAATGCGTGCTACCGTTCTTTAAACGGCTACATGGGACTTGTTACAGCAAGTCCTTTTTCTTTACCTTTATTATATCACAGAAAGTGAAAAAATGTTACTAAATAAAACAATTGATATTTTCTAATAAGACCTATGATACAATGGGTATCAAAGGATAAAAAATGATTATATGAATATAGATATTATTGGCGAAAAAGACGGATTTGTAATACGTTTAGCGAAAGCAGATGATGCAAATACTTATTATGAACAAAATTATTGTCCTTTAGATAAAGAAGTGGCACGTGGACTAATGTCAAATAATTAGA
>NZ_DKXK01000089.1:0-9294 GCF_002492185.1 Lactococcus sp. UBA7128 | reverse complement strand
ACTGCTGAAAAAGCCTCTGCCGATGGTGTTTTTGGGGATAGCGTGGAAAAGCTAGAGCGCGCAGTCCGCATCTTACAGAATAATTTTACACGCCATGGACGGCAGGTGGCACACTCTAGGACCTGTCCAGATGCATTCTGGGGGAAGAAGACCTTGACAGCGGAGTATTATAACTGGGCTGTACCACATCAAAGTATGGCCTATGTTCGAAGAGGAGGACGTACCTATAGTGGCTGGTATCCAGCAGGTTATAAGGTTTGGACATCTTCTCGTGGGGATCATTATGATCCCTATGATTGGGGCTTTTACGCTCAAGGAAATCGCTGGTAATCTATGAATAAAGTTTTAAAAATTTCGCTATTGCTCCTTTTTTCAATCTTGTCTCTGATGCTTGCCTATATACGCAACAATGATAAAGAAGCAAAGAAGCTTATCGAAGCTGTTTCGCTCCCAGAATATACCCAAATCTATCAACCTGAAAAACATATAGAAAACTTCTCGGAAGGTTCAGAGCATGAATTTCTGGAGCGTAAAGATTTTATTCAAGTGATGGAAGAAGTCTCAAAGGAGTTCAATACTCCTTTTATCGTTCGTTCCCGCTTTATTGGTGCAGAAGATAATGGAAAAGGCAGGGTTAATTTTGCTCAGCCCCTCTCAAAGATTACTTTTTTCAAAACAGACTTTCAGTCCTCTGATGAAAAGTTTTTTGAAGACCATGGAGAGCAGGTAAGTATTGAAAATGCACCGATAAATAAACTGACGGATGAACAATACCAAGGCGCAGCTATCCTTTTTAAATCAAAAGTAAAAGAAGATGTTTTACAGTCACTCAGTCAAAAATTAAATCAAAGATTTTCCTTGAGAACGACACCCACAAGTTTGGTTACGCAACCCAAGTGGTATGTGGAGATGCCTCCGATTTTGGGAAATAATCAAAGACTAGAGTTTTTTATCAAAGTCATTTTCGTTTTTTACTTCATCCTCTTGCTCGTATGGACGATACTAAGGAGTAAGGAAGTGGCTATTTATTCTCTTAACGGTCTTTCAGCTTGGGAGATTGTTAAGCGAATATATCTTAAAGCTTTTCTTGTCACACAAACTTTTATCACCTTGTTTGCCAGTGTTTTTATTTTACGGCGCTTTGATATTCATTACCTGTCTCGCTTTGCCTTTCTTTTTATACTAAGTCTGCTTCTTATGAGTGGGATTATCGGACTTGTGATTAGAAATTCTCTCGTTAATCAAACCAATGATAAGTCTTTCTTGAAAAAGGCAAATATAGTCGTTTATATTGCAAAAACAGCTGCTTTTGTGGGCAGTGTTTATGCCTGCATGGGACTTATCTTTTTGCTCAACAGTAGTCTAGGTTTATTTCAGAAGTCTCCCATAGATGACTATGGAATATTTTATAAAGGTGGTCTAGGCTATTCAGAAAGTTATGGACAAGCTGTGAGAAGTAAAAATCTTTTTACTTATTTGGAAAATAATGGAGGGTTACATGCAGTAAAGAAATATCTACCTCAGAAAAATTTAGAAAAATATCAGGCTGTGGAAATCAACTCTGCTTATTTACAAAAATATACCATTAGAGATACAGAAGGAAAACCTGTAAATATAGACAAACATAGTAGTGAAGGAATTGTTCTGGTGAATGAGCATTTGAAAAATAAGATATCTGAAATTAAAAAGGGGTATAAAGAGCTACAAGAATTACCAGATGTTTGGTTTCAGGGAAAAGAAATACGTTACCTCTTGATCAAAGGCAATCAAAAAATTCCTGTTTTTGAAATGGACGAGACGGGATTCTATGAGGCAAGGCAAGAAAAAATTCAACCGGATTTGGTTGAAGTGCATACAGTAAAAAATGCAGGCTATAATACCTATATTAATATGTTTCAAAGGGCTAACCCTCTGGGTGTATTGGTCCCCATTAAAGAAAATGCGGAGAAAACTTATCTAGAGCTTTTGCCAGCTTTAAAAAAAGACAAGATTGCTAGTATCTTCACGTCTTTTGTTCCTGTGAGAAAAATAGCTGAAACAGATGTGAAGCATACTATAGGAGAGCCTTGGAGTTGGGTATTTAGAAATCTCTTGGTTTTTATTCTTTTCCTTTTGATGATTTTTTCTACAACGATAATTTATTTCAAAAGTAACAGAAAAAAGTTAGTACTTTATCGTGTACAGGGTTTCTCATTTATAAGAACTTACAGTAGCTTACTTGCGATGATTTTCATTCAAAATCTTGCATTTGCCCTTCACTCAAGGTCTATTGGCTATGATACAGAGGTTATCCAAGCCTATGTGTTGTTTACAATCATCGAGCTTGCTTTAGTCTTCCACCTCCTCACCCGTCTCGAAAAGAAAGAACTGGTCACCACCTTGAAAGGAGCATAAAAACACATGATAGAACTGCAAGAAGTGAGTAAAAAGTTTGGAAAACATCAGATTTTTGATAACTATTCCTTAAGTATCCCAGCTGAGAAAATGACAGCGATACTCGGGAAAAGTGGTGCCGGAAAGTCAACGCTGCTTAATCTGATTGGACTGATCGAAGAAGCAGACGCGGGAAGGATTTATGTAGCTGGACAGCAAGTCCCTAAGATAAATAGCAAAGCGGCTCTTCTCATGCGACGTAACTTTATTTCTTTTCTTTTTCAAAATTTCGCCTTGATTGAAGACGATAGTATTGAGCGAAATTTAAATATTTCTCTGGTCTACGAAAAAACAAATGGAAAAGAAAAGCGTCGCAGGATGAGAGAAGCTTTAAATCAGGTCGGAATTACTCATAAGTTGAGTGAAAAAGTGTATGCCCTGTCTGGTGGCGAAAAACAGCGTGTGGCATTGGCGCGTGCTTTGCTGAAACGCAGTAAGATTATCTTGGCTGATGAGCCGACAGGCTCCTTAGATGGAGAAAATAGAGGCCTGATATTAAGCTTGCTTCGGCAAGAGGTAGACAAAGGGAAAACAGTCATCATCGTCACACATGATCCAGCTGTTGTTGCGGCATGTGACGAATTCATTGAAATATAGAAACTTGACAAAAGTGTCCATATTTGATAGACTACTTAGGTATGTCTTTAGCATACAGGCGTGGAAGATAGAAAGGTCTATCATCATACCACATCACGAAAACAATATAATAAGGAGAAATTTATCGTGGCTAAACAAGTAGAAAAACTCGTTAAATTGCAAATTCCTGCCGGTAAAGCAACACCAGCTCCACCAGTTGGTCCAGCTTTGGGTCAAGCAGGTATCAACATCATGGGATTCACTAAAGAATTTAACGCGCGTACAGCTGACCAAGCGGGTATGCTCATCCCAGTTGTAATCTCAGTATATGAAGACAAATCATTTACATTCATTACAAAAACTCCTCCAGCAGCAGTTCTTTTGAAAAAAGCAGCTAAGGTTGAAAAAGGTTCAGGTGAACCTAACAAAGTTAAAGTTGCAACTGTAACAAAAGCACAAGTTGAAGAAATTGCAAAAACTAAGATGGCTGACCTTAACGCTGGTTCACTTGAAGCAGCAATGTCAATGATCGAAGGTACTGCAAAATCTATGGGATTTGTAGTAGAAGGTTAATTCTTAATTAATCATCGCTCATATTCCACACAAGTGGAAGGCTGTTATAATAACAGACAACCGATATTACCACAAGGAGAAATATAGAAATGGCTAAAAAAAGCAAATCAATGCGCGCTGCTCTTGAAAAAGTAGACGCAACTAAACTTTACAGCGTTGAAGAAGCAGTAGCACTTGCTAAAGAAACTTCAATCGCAAAATTTGATGCATCTGTAGAAGTTGCATACAACCTCAACATCGATACTAAAAAATCTGACCAACAAATCCGTGGTGCAATGGTATTGCCAAATGGTACTGGTAAAACTGCTCGTGTTCTTGTTTTCGCTCGTGGCGAAAAAGCTAAAGAAGCAGAAGCAGCTGGTGCAGACTTCGTAGGTGCTGATGAACTCGTGACTAAAATCAACGGTGGTTGGTTGGACTTTGACGTTGTTATCGCAACACCTGACATGATGGCCGTTGTAGGTCGTCTTGGTCGTGTCCTTGGTCCACGTAACCTCATGCCAAACCCTAAAACTGGTACTGTAACAATGGACGTAACTAAAGCTGTTGAAGAATCAAAAGCTGGTAAAGTGAACTACCGTGCTGATAAGGCTGGTAACATCCACGTACCAATCGGTAAAGTTTCATTCGACAACGAAAAACTTGTTGAAAACTTTAAAGCTCTTAATGCTGTTATCATGGCTGCTAAGCCAGCTACAGCTAAAGGTACTTACATCACAAACCTTTCAGTGACTACAACTATGGGTGCTGGTGTTAAAGTTGACACAACAAGCTTCTAAGTCGATAAATACAAGTGACTGAAAAAAGTCCCAAACATGAAAAAAGTGCTTGACCTGTGCATAGCAATGCTGAGGTTAGGCCCTTTTTTATTTGTGACTTTTGACTGCAGTCTTTTTCTCTTTTTTTGTTGCTATTATAATCTTTGGAAAGACTGGACAGTCTTCTTTTAGAAACATAAAGGAAATGTTTAGTAATTTATATTAGAGAAAATGACACTTTCATGATACAATGATAATATGAAACGAATTATCTTCCTGCTAACCTTTACAGTAATGATTTGGACAATCATAATTATGGGAACAATACTTGGATTTCCGATGCTGAGTTTACAATTGATTTCAATTTTATTACTTTTTGCGAGTTTTTGGCTTATAAAAAAAGACGGACGACAAGCTTGGACTCACCTAATTGTAATAGATGTGATGTTGTTTATTCTGCTTTTTGTCCTTTATACGTCACGTTATTTTTTTACATATTTTCGCTACAATGGTGCATTGACCGAAATTTTAGTAGTTGCGGGATTTTTTGTTATTTCCCAATGTGTAGGCATTTTCTGGGGCAGGCAGTTTTATATGGATAATCATAAAAAGTAGTACTTATTTTTTAATTTGCTGAAAAGTATCAATAAAATTGAGAAAATTAAAGAGGGAACATAATTTTTAACAATAGAAAACGTTCAATTTTGATACAAAATGTACCAAAGCTGAACGTTTTTTGATTATAGCGCTTGCCCAGTTACAATAGATTCTTATTTTTCGCTGCTTTTTTCTGCAAGTTTTTCTAAGATTTCGTTGATTTTATCAACTTTAGGCTGAGCGACAGCTTGAAATTCATTTATTTTTCTTTGAATTTCTTGACCTGTGAGTTCAGCTTTTTTTGCTTCAAGTTTTACTTTTTCCAAGTTAACTTTGACGTCATCTATTTCTTTACCGAGCTTTGAAAAGATTTCTGAGATATCATGGATGAACTCTTTCATTGGATTTCCTCCGCAATGGCACGTAAATCATAAGTATGTGCTGTAAATTTAGCGTGGAAACCGTCATCTTCAGCATAGCGAGGAATCAAATGTACATGAGTGTGGAAGACGGTTTGACCAGCTGTTTCTTCATTATTTTGTAAGATGTTCATGCCTTTTGCGCCAAAAGAGTTCACAAGTTTATTGCCAATTTCCGGAATTTTGGCAAAAAGTTGTGAAGCTTCCTCAGGGGCCATAGCCAGCAAGTTTCGTGTATGTTTTTTAGGCACAACAAGCGTATGACCTTTTGTGGTTTGTGTAATGTCTAGAAAAGCGATTAAATGCTCATCTTCGTAAACTTTAGTGCTTGGGATTTCGCCCGCAATGATTTTACAAAAAATACAATTATCCATAAGAAATCTCCCTGTTTAGTAGCAGAAGCCAGCGGTGGCTTATTGCATTGTTATAAGTAAATTATAACAAAATCTTTTAATTTTGCTTAGTCTAACTGGTCAAAGAATGTTGTTTCAAATAAACTGGCCAAAATTAATAAGGAAATAAAAAGAGACAAATAAAATTTATAAGAGTTCGCCCGCTGCTTGTAGAGCAAAGCAGAGAACAGCTGTGCTTGCGCTTCATCTTGTGTGAGGGCTAAGCAAAAAACAAAATCAATTACATTTGTGTTATAATAATTTCTAATAAATTATATCCGTTACAAAGGAGAAGGTTGACAATGGAAGCATATATTTTTGATTTTGATGGTACTTTGGCTAACTCAGGAAAGACGGGGATATTGGCAACCCAATCTGCGTTTCAAGAATTTAATTTAAAGGTTCCTTCAGAAAAAATGATTAATTATTATACAGGTATCCCAATTGAAAAGTCCTTTAAAAAAATGCTTCCAGATTATGCTTTCAGGGAAACAGAGTTTCAAGCTTTGCTCTCTGCTTTTCGACAATACTACAAGGAATATGAGCAAGAAAATCTGACACTGTTTCCTCACATTAAAGAAGTACTTCAGAAACTAAAGAGCTTGGGGAAAAGATTATATGTTGTGTCTAGTAAACATTCAGTCGCCTTAAAAAGAAATTTAGAATATCTGGATATTGCTGTATATTTTGAAGGTGTTGTTGGTTCTGACCAAGTTGAACATTACAAGCCAGCGCCTGACGGGGTCTTATATATCTTAAAAACTTATAGGATTGATCCGGAAGATTCGATTATGATAGGTGATGCATCCTTTGATATCCAAATGGGAAAAGCAGCAGGGATTAAGACCTGTGCTGTGTCATGGGGAGCACATAGTTTTGAGGATTTAGATAATGAAGCGCCGAATTTTTTGATTAATCATGTAGAAGATTTGCTGAAGCTATAGGTTTTAAGTTAGAATGCCTCATGCTTTTAGATTCGAACAATCTGTTTTTGTTTGTCAAAATCAATCTTGTCCTCTTTGAAAATGGTAAGACGCTTATTTCATTTGATAAGTTAGATTTTGCTTTACTTTTTGTAAAGGGATGCTGGTTTTATCCATTTGACAATAAAATTGCAGGAAAAAACTTGTTAGCCGTTCTCTAAAAATATTATCGGAAATAAGTGCCTTAGAATTAAGGGGAATTTTTAAACAGATTAGTGAGGGCTGCTGTCCATATTTAAAAAGATGAAAGAGGAGTATCCATTAAGATATTCTCCTTTTCCGTGTTTTCTTGTTTTAAAGGATGAAAAGAAGATAAACGCCAGCCCATTTGGAGCATTATTGATCGTTCTAAGTGTTACTGGCATTAATAAGGCGTAAGCGAAGCTAAACAGGATTGAAGTCCAAGAGGGCTGTACATGAAAAATAGAGACCGGGACAAAAGTCCGAAATAATGAAAAAACGCTCCATCATGACAAACAAGAATGCCGTGGTTGAGCGTTTTTCATCTTGTGATTTTGCCTAGAAGCAATCGCTTTCGACTTTTGTCCCAGCTTTATTACATTTTATGGGCGCGATAATGAAGGGAAATATGAGTTAGCTAATTAAAAGCTGGACTAAAGGCCTTATGCAGTAGAGGGGAGCAAAAGAAGGGGGGATATGATAAAATTAACGTATAACAAATTTGAAAAGAAGTGGAGATATTAATGTGGCTCTTAAAATAAGTAATCTGACTGGAGGATATTTTGGCCATCCAGTCCTTAATGACGTGAGTTTCGATATAGCAGATGGGGAGTTGGTTGGTCTTATCGGTCTTAATGGTGCGGGAAAATCAACAACAATTCAGGAAGTCATCGGACTTTTAACGCCTTATTCTGGTCAAATTGAGTTAGACGGTATTACCTTGCAGGAAGATTTGGAAGGCTATCGTCGGAAGATCGGTTTCATACCTGAAACCCCAAGTCTTTATGAAGAGTTGACGCTACGTGAACACATTGAAGTAACAGCTTTGGCTTATGGAGTACCTGTGGAGGAGGCTATGCCTCGTGCAGAGAAGCTCTTGAAAACCTTTCGTCTGGAAGATAAGTTGGACTGGTTCCCAGTTAACTTTTCTAAAGGGATGAAGCAAAAAGTGATGATTATTTGCGCTTTTTTGACAGACCCAAGCCTATATATTATTGATGAACCATTTTTAGGATTGGATCCTTTAGCCATTCAAGACTTGATTACGTTGATGCTTTCTATGCGTGATGCTGGAGCTTCCATTTTGATGAGTACACATATACTTTCGACAGCAGAAAAGTTCTGTGATAAGTTTGTTATCCTACATGAAGGACAAGTGCTGGTTGCTGGTACTATTGATGAATTACGCGCAAAGTTCGGCAAGGAAAATGCCAGCCTTGATGAAATTTATTTA
The DNA here is from genome assembly GCF_002492185.1 of Lactococcus sp. UBA7128. Taxonomy (NCBI): domain Bacteria; kingdom Bacillati; phylum Bacillota; class Bacilli; order Lactobacillales; family Streptococcaceae; genus Lactococcus; species Lactococcus sp. UBA7128. The sequence goes on along the minus strand of NZ_DKXK01000089.1, from coordinate 1,149 downwards.
GAACTGACGAAAGGTGTAAATGCTCATGAATAGCTTGTTTGAAGAACGCCGCAAAGCATACTACCGGCAAAACCTCAAATACTTGCGCTATGTTTTTAATGATCATTTTGTGCTTTTCTTGATGATTTTGTTGGGTGCACTGGCTGTGCAGTATGCTCAATTTTTACAAGCGCATAGTTTAAATACGGCTGGCAAAGTGGTCTTGATCGTTTTAATATCAGCTCTGAGTCAAGCTTTTGGAAGACTGGCGAGCTTTGTTGAGTCTGCTGATAAGGTTTTCCTTCTGCCACAAGAGAGAGCAGTTCGTAAACATCTATATGTTTCCTGGTTACGTTCCTTAATCTTACCAGCCTTTATTAGCTTTAGCCTGATTGGGCTTTCTGCGCCTCTTTTAAACTGGTCCCTGCTTTCTCTTGGGCTGTGGTTTGCTCTATTGTTCCTCTTGAAAGCAGCTACTTTGGCTTTTCGCCTAAGCCAGATGCTTCCAAAAGGGATTATTGCTTGGGAGGCATTAATTTCCTATGAAGAAAACCGTAAGACGAATACTTTGAGATTTTTTGCGCTCTTTACCAATGTCAAGGGCTTAAAAACACAAAGTCGTCGCCGGAGATATCTGGACTTTCTATTACCGAAAACACTTCGTACCTATGAATATCTCTTTAGCCGTGCCTTTTTACGTTCTGGGGATTATTTATCACTGACTTTGCGCTTACTGTTCCTGGCGATTTTATCCTTAATTTTTATTGGGAATCCTGTTGTTGCGGTGATTTTGGTGGCTGTGTTTAACTATCTGTTGCTTTTTCAATTGTTTGCTTTGCAAGAATCCTTTGATTATCAACTTTTGACACGTATTTACCCACTGCGTCGCTCCTCAAAGTTTGCGGCTATTAAATGCGTTCTGTCGCGTATAATGCTCTTTGTCACAGCTGTAGAGCTTGTGTTTGGCTTAATTTTTTTGCATGTCAAACTTTATATTTTACTCGTGCTACTCGTCAACTTCTTTTTAGTGAAATTCTATATAAAACTTCGCTTAAAAGGAAAATGAATGTTTAGATTTATTGAATAAGACCTGCTCAGTTGGTTATGGAAACCGACTGAGCAGTTTTTTATAGATTCAAAAAGCAGCCCTTTTCTCATCAAACACTCATT
>NZ_DKXK01000080.1:0-42307 GCF_002492185.1 Lactococcus sp. UBA7128 | reverse complement strand
ACTTTCTGAGTCTATAGTATAAAAAAAGGTCAAATGAAATGAGTGTTTGATGAGAAAAGCGGAGGGAACTTCCATGTGGGTTGACTTCTGGCTTCCGTAGTCCGTGCCTGAAAAGTGGACAAAAGAAGCTCCAGTCTAGGCTGGAGCTTCTTGACTTCATGAAAGTACTTCTCACTTTCTCTTTTTACAATTCTCTATCCCCTTTTATTTTTTCATGTGGTTCATCACAGATTTACTTAATTACTTGGTACGTCAGATAAGGTCCAAGTCAACCCACCTTGATATTTTGCTGCATATTGTTGAGTAACAGGTACCTCTAGATAGATACCTTTCTGAGTTGTTCCATTCCAATTTTGGCTCAGATTAAACGTGCCGCCTTTTGTTCCTGCAAGCTCGCTATGAACGAGTGTGTTATTGGCTGACAGCATTGTTTTGTTTACACCATCAGCACTAAACCAAAGCGCTCCAACTAACGACCGTCCTCCTGCAAGAGCTACTCCTGACTCATCCACCTCGACTAAAGGATGATTTTCTTTTACAAACATTGTCCATCCTGTATTTTTAGATACCTCTCTTGTATCAGTTACCACAACATCCTGATCGTAGCTTGGAAACGCTCTTAGGCTGCTTGTTTTAACTTTCAATTGTCCAAAACTCATTATTGAGGGTGCGCTTGTAAAGTTAAGGCTTCCGCTAAAAATTGTGACATCTACAGACTTAGAAAGTGTTTTATCAGCAGCAGAGAAGTTATAAGTAATGGGGACAACGTCATTTGATGCAGCATTCTTTAAAGCAGAAAAATATTCGCCCGCATTAGCTAATACTGCTGGAGAAACAGTGCCGTCTGCCTGATAAGCTTTTGCACGCGTGTAAAAGTCAAGTTTTTCTTGATTCCTGCTCGCTCCTATTTCATTGGCTATATCTTGTCCCAATGTCACAGGGTAAGCATTCACAGCCTTTTGTCTGTCTGAAGATATGACCGCTTCATCTGCCACAAGGACGAGATGTGCCTGTGCCTTTTCATAGCTTGTCGTCCATGTGACAGGAATGTCAAGATAATCTCGACCTTCTAAACCAGCATTTGCTGTCTTGATTGTATTCGCATCAAGTTGAAGTCCTGCCAGATTTTCTCCAGCAACATTCATAAGAGATTTCAGCTGACTTTCAGTGAGACTTTTTGCGGTAGTTTCTGAAATAATTATATTTTGGGCTGAAAGTTTCAGTGTGATAGTGATTGTAGCCTTTTGAGAAATGTGAGGCACCGCTGCAGAAATTTTATTTGTAGTGATACTATTTAGAAGAGCAAGTGATAAAACTACATTTATTATAAAAAGACGTTTCATTTTTCTCCTCTTCTTTATGCTGGACCGTGCGCAAGGGTATATTTAAAGATACCAGCTCGTGTCCCTGTTTGTGAAAGTAATGTGTTTTTTGCTCTAATCCTTATGCCAGCTGAGCTTGGAACATTCACGGTATAATTTTGACCAGCATTAGCCATCGAAATATAGGACGGAAGCTTTGCATCCGAAGTAACAGATACAATGGGAAGTGCTATTCCTTTCCTAAATTCTGCCGTATTCTCCTTATTTGCTGGATCACTCCAGTAATAGCTCAGACGGTCAGAAAAATTATTTTCCATCATGGTTACAGTAAGATGAAAATTAGGCGCCTGTCCCCTATCATCTCCTAGAACGAGTCGTTGAGCTGCGTTACCATTGATCAAATTTGACCAAGACCCGTTAGCAGGTGTCCCATTAGCATCATTCGGATTGAGTGATATATTAAAAGTTCGTGTCATAGAAGATTGCCCTGCATCTAACCAGAGCCCAATTGGCTGGTACCAAGAAATATAGCGGGCATTATTCATATTAACTAAATCCACTCTAGAATAGTTATTCGGCGTTAATGCAGAGTCTGTAATAGCACCCAACCCCGTTATTCGGCCTGTATTTTGCCTGTACCAAACATCACGCGTTCCTAAATTATTTCGATTAGGTGCCACTAAATCTAACTTTGCTGTATCAAAGCGTGCTGCTGTCGTTGAGGTATGTGTTCTTAAACCCCTTCCTGTAATTGTGATTGGAAAATTATTATTTGCATTCACAGTATAATCAAACACTGAACCCCCAGCCGTGTTTAAGGTTACGACCTTAGAATCATTAAGCATCATACCGCTTCCTACTCCTGGACTTCCAGCCACGAGACTCGCTGTTGTTTTCAAGTTATTTAAGAGTAAGCTAGCATTTTGCCCAATGTTCCAGCGCACAACTCCTGTACCTACAAAACCATTGAGATTGATGTTTCCACCGCCAGTAGTTACGGCAAGTCTGCCGTTATTTCCGATATTCAGTGTCCAAGAGTTATTGGCTACAGCTAAAAACCAGCCTCCGTTGTTTCGTGCAGCTGTATTTTCTGTTCCTTTGATATCAAAGGAAGCATTATCACCAATATCCCAAACCATCGGACCACTATTACCATCATCATAATACATACAATATGTATCATTAAGATTCCAAACCAAACGCGCATTATCCGCAACTTTCAGTGTATGAGCGTTATTATTATAGGTATAAAAAGGTTGATCCCAGCCCCAGTTTTGGTTTAAAGTTGTCGTCCCTGAAACAACTTCAACCCACTTCCCACCTTGAATCCACTCCCCTTGATTATCAGCGCCGGTCAAGCCCACCGTGGTCATATTATTATTTTGTCGGATATTAAAGGTATTATTACCGAAAAACAATATTCGACCGTTGTCATTACGGATAGGTTGAGCACCAGCTGTTGGTGCTCCATTGCTCACTGTAACATCTTGATAGACAAAGGTTGGTTCAGAACCACCTCTTCCAACAGACTGAAAAATTCCTCCAGTAATATTGTTTATGATGTAGGCATTTTTCACCTCCAAGACCGTAAACTGTGAAACACCTGAGTTTGGTACACGGAAAGGACCTCGGATATATCCTGCCCCTGCACCAGAACCCGCCCCTGCTGTCGTGTAGTTGGTATCTGTATCAAGATAAAGTCGTCGTCCATTCCCATTGATGGATAAACTTTTGCCCTCAACAATCGAAACGCCATTATTGGTATTTCCAGTATTTGCGTAATTATAACCTCCAATATCAGGAGCGCCTGGCACATCTCGAACAACGTTAAAATAGACTGTCCTGTTTGAAGCAGCATTGGGTCTAACATGATGGTAGGTATCCATCATATCTTTCCAACTGTCCGTATCATAGTAAGTCGCTCCTGCCTGACCTGTGATTGCCCCAGTGGTATCAATACGGCCGCTTAACACTGCTGCATCTACATTTCTTCCGATTCCGAGCAGTATCAAAATCATAGCTGTTATAAAGAATGGAGCAAGATATTTTTTACTTAATGTCATAAATTCATTTCCCTATAGTCCTTGAACAAGTGTATTTGTGATTGTTGCTTGATAAGCGCCGGGCTTTATTTCTCGTGTGGTGTCCAATTGCATTTCAGCAGTGACACCTCCACTCTTTTGGTTTCCCTGAGCGTTTCTCTGTCCAGTTAAGACCCTTCCCGCTTGCCCAAGGATATTGACAGCAGGATTTCCCTTTATCGTGCCAGAAGCATTGTCTGCAACGCTAATCTTAAAATATTTTAAGGGTAAAACCGTTGGCTTACCATTAATATTTCCTGTAAACTCACTTATCTTTTGCTGCAAATTATAGCCATTAGAATTCCCTGTGATATTGACGATAGTATAGGGTTGCGTTCCTTTAGTGCTTATAGCGCCAGTTGTCGTAGCTTCTGTATTTGAAAAGTTAAAGTCTGGAGCTTGAGTAAGATATAAGTTATCTGTCGCAGGTGCAGTGACATTAATATATGTATCCGCACTGCCATTATTTGTATCAATCTGTACATCTGCATGAACAGGTGAAATAAATGTTACGTTAGCTATAAGAGTCAAAGCTGTATAAAAAATGAGTTTCATTTTTCTTTTCAATTTTTCTCCCTTCTTCGCTTTAGACTATAACTAATAAACCCAGTCACTCCCCCACCTAGAGCCAAAGCACCCAGCCATAAAAAGTTTGCCTTGGCTTTTTGTTTAGCACTTTGGGGGCTAACCTGAACCTTGCCTTCACTGTCCACTCTAAGCAGATAGACTTCTTTTAATGTTTTGTTCTCCTGCCTCGCTTCAATATCTAGTTTATACTCGCCACCTTTGTCCAACGCTTTTTTCACCTGTAAAGGGAGGAGAATATCGGCATAAGGTACCACTGTTCCCGAAGGATAATCTAAGCTTGAATAAAGATTTCCCTTTCTATCTTTTATAGATACACTGAGCTGAGTTTTCTCTTGCAATACATTCTTAGTATTTTTAAGACGAATGAATTGTTCATCTGTTTTCATCTCACCAGCTGAAAGCGCGAGAGAGGCCGACTTGTCCCGTTCACCAGACTGCAAAATCAGAGCAAAAGCTGAACTATAAATGTTTAATAAGCTTTGTTCTTTCTCTACCTCATTCGCACGTCGCGTCACATTGATCCCCCCTATTGCAATCTTATTTGTCCAAGAACTAGGAATTCTAACTCTCAGAGGAATTTTTTTAGACTCTCCCGGCTGCAACACTACTGTAGCACTTCCTGAACCTTTCTTTTCGCCAATCAAAACATCTCTGTAAAAGTCAAAGACTTTTGTATGTGAAAGAAAGTTTTTAGTTTCGTCTTCTTTCAAGCCATAGTCTATAACAAAATTTGAATTCGTGATGGCTTGATTTGATGTGATATAAAATGTATTTTTCTGCTTGCCGTTGTTTATTTGGATGTATAAAGTGAGTTCTTCACCACTTTTGACATTTAACCACCAATACCCTAATTTATCGTCTATCTGACGTTCTTCAAGTAGAGGACGTGCTGAGAAGTCTGCTCCTGCATTTTCTTGGGCAGCGATGCTTTCTCCATTTACCATCAAACCCAAAAAGCTCGTTAGGAATAAGAGTGAGCATATTGTAATTTTCTTCATTTCTTTCATCCTTAGTGTCTAAAATACAGCAAGTTCAGCTAATAAGTAAAACAGTGATTGCTTCCTTAATTCTCGATATCTTTTTCATTCAATCTTTTCTCAAGTTCAGCTATACGTGCTGTTTTCTCATCCTCCTCTTGGTCTTTTTTGCGACGTTTCCAAAGGATAAAGAAGAAGATAAGAATGAGGAACAAGAAGATGAGAACAATGATTAACCACTTAATCCAAGAACTGTCTTGCTTTATGGTGACATCTTTCGCATTAAGCTCCCGCGCTTTGTCCGCTGTAATTTCGAAATCTTGTACGAATGTCCATTCATATTTGTATCTTGTTTCATTGCCTTTTTCATCTTTGACCACATAGCTTCCATTTTCATCTTTTTGCCCGTGCACAACCATCTTCATTTGATATTTACCCGGTTGTAACTTCTCTCCATTCAATGACAAAGGGTAATCAAAGTTGGAGTTGGGAGCCATCTGCATCATCTCTTTGCTTGACTTATATTCCAGCTTAGGGTTGTCAATACCTTTGACAGTTGCTGAAAGTTGCATCTGATTCAGATAGCCCATACTTGGATTTTGTAAGTTGGCATTAATCACATTTCGATAATTGACTTGACCTGCTGAAACTTTTGTGAGTTTGAGATCCGGAGCCACTTTTTCATTTGATTGACTCAGCAAAAGGGCAATAACATAGGCATATTCATTTTGGATACTGATTCCTTTTGTATCTGCTGTCTTTTTTGAACCTTGCTTTTCTTTATAAGTAAGTCCTCCGGCCATATAACCTTTGAATGCCGAATCAGGCATTTTGACAGTAATCTTTACAGTTTTTGTACTTTTTGGCTCTAGGACTATTTCTTCATCAAGTTTCACATAGTCCTTCATATTATATTTTAAAGAAGCATCAGGTTTTATACTGTTCGGGGAGTATTCCACTACACCATTCAAATTTGTTGTTGCACTGGCTAGTCCTTGCTCAACAGTAACTGATTTATCTGTTGAGTTACTCAGCTCAACTGTAAGCGTCTGTGTTTGACTGGGATTCATTAAGAGGTCAAAATACGAAGCTTTACTTGCTTGATTGTCAGGAAGTATGGCCTTGACACTAAAGTTAAATTGGTTGGCAAAGGCTGGATTTACAAAGATAAACATCCCTGCTAGAGCCAATATAAGAGTGACCCACTTTTTTAAGTTTTTCATTTTTTGTTTAACCTCGATAATAATCTGCGAAATACAAATAGTAATTTTATAAATAATGACTTATTTTCTTCTCTCTTTATTCCACAAGAGAGAGGAAAATATAATTTGCTGAAAAATTTAGAGTGATGTAATCTTTTTAAGGAAGGAGTCTCAGCTTAAACTTTTCAGCTGTAACAATCTTCCGAAAGCTCAAACGCTAGTTCGCAGGAGTATCTGTTAGTGCCCATGTAACCGTAGATTTATAAGTCGTAGCTAACTTTGTCGTTTTACCCGGAACAAACAAGGATACTGATGAACCTTTACTTGTGTCATCTCCCCATACGAGCAAGTTTGTCCCTGCACCTTTACCAGAACTTGCACCAAGTATCGTACCTGACGAAGCTCCCGGCGTTAAAGTTACTGAAGAAACGGACTTATTTGCAGGTGCATCAGAGATGGAAACAAGACGACCATTTGCAAGTGTTAATTGAGCACCAGTCAAAGTTGAGCCTGTCCCTGCTGCACCCGTTGTAAATTCTGTCGCTTGGACAGAAAGAGACCAGCCTGCAAATGTCCCACGATTATCCGTCACTTGAACCCAGTTTGGACGAGTTGAACCATCGGAAATTGGATTTGCGGCAGCATTGTATGTTCTATCTGCTGAAGTGATTTCTTGGCTGCCAAAGTCAAAGCTGGAAGCATAGTCAATAGATAGAGGTCCATCCGTACCAGGATTGGGGCCGTTTGGATCGGTAGGATCAACGGGTTTAACTGGCTTTGTAGGATCAGTGGGATCGACAGGATCCGTTGGTTTAGTTGAAGGGGTGTAAGCCACTTCTCCTTTTGAATTATAAACAGCTTCATCGGCAGCAAAGACTGTCGATACTCCAGCAGATGAAGCAAGTAAAGTCAGTAATGCGAAAGAAAGAATTTTTTTCGTTTTCAATATTTATTTTTCCTTATTTTTATCTCTCTAACTGTTCTGAGGAAGTTCAGACAGTATCCATTTTAGTTGTGTTGTATAGAAGGTTGAATCTTTAAATGTTTTTCCGGGGACGAAAAGTTGAACATCTGTGTTAAAACTTTCTTTTACCCATTGTCCCTCTTTATTAAGTGTCCTTTGCTCTACGAGTCTGCTTCCCCAACGTATCATCCAAGTTCCGGCGCCTGCACCCTTATCTGCTGCTGCCACAAGAGTTTCTTTCCCGGGGACAAGATCAATCACTTCTTGAGGTTTTGGCGCTGTATCCGTATTTTCTGACACTGCTTCTGGTTTTTTCAAGGAGAGCATTGCTCCTTTCAAATCGGGATATTTTGCTTCTGGTTTTCCTTGATGAAACTGAGTCACCTCTAAGACTTTCAGCGTCCAGCCCCCCAGTGTTCCTCGGTTGTCTGTCACTTGGACATAATTAGGTGTTTCGAGTGTTGAAGCATGATATTTTTGCGCTTTGGCATAATAGATTTTATCCTGAGCCGAGATAGCATTAACTCCAAAGTCAAAAGAGGAGGCATAATCTATTGATAAAGGACCTGCTGTTCCCGGAGCAGGAGTAACTCCTCCCGGCCAGACTGGAGAAACAGGAACTCCTGGATGCTCTGGACCTGGGCTAATCGGCGGGGTTATCTTGCTTCCTGCAAGAAAATTAATTTGTCCCAATGCTGGATGGTCTTCAGAGTCAGCTTTGCTCTTCTCTGAAACGCTCGTGAAAATCATAAAAACTAGAAGTAAAGCTACACTGTACACAGATTTTTTCTCATTCCACCTGCCTTTCGTTAACCAGCACATCCTCTAATTTCCTGGTGTATCTGAAAGTTTCCAGATCAGGGTTGTTGTGTAAGCTGCTGCCTTTTTAGCAGTACTTCCCGGAACAGTGAGGGTAATTGGAGATTGAGCCGCTACAGCATCCTGAGAGCGTGCACTCGAATCGTAATCTGCTGTAGCACCTAGAGCGTATGTCCAAGTTCCCATCCCTTCATTTGCTTTGGCTGACATCAGAACTTGATCAGAGGTATTTAAGGAAAATGTTGCTGAATTAACATTAGAAGGTTTTGCAGGAGTTACTGTACCGTTTGTTACACCCTTGCTGAACTTGAGGTCGGCGCCAGTCAAGTATGTTCCAAGAGGTGCAGCTGTTTCGGGTGTGCTTGTGATGTCCGTTCCCTTTTCTCTAAATTGTCCGTCTGTTGCCACAGAAAGGGTCCATCCTGCAAAGTTTCCACGTACATCAGTCACTTGTGCATAGTTTGGCACAATGCCAGAAACCGCACCATTTCCATCAAGTATTTTTTGACCATGAGCATAGTATGTTTCACTTTTCGCGCTGATTTTTTGCTTACCAAAAGCTAAACTAGAAGCAAAGTCTAAACTCAATCCCTTTGTTACTTCAACAGGTGGTTTTACTGGATCCGTTGGGTCTGGATTTTCTGGTGTTACTGGTTTCTCAGGATCTGTTGGATCCACGGGTTTGGTTCCCGTATCTCCTGTTACGAACTTCACGTCCCCTGAAGTATCATAGTTCGCGTTTGCAGCAAAAACTGGGGGTGCAATAAGTGGGCCAACCAGCATCAAGGCTGCAAGCGCTGCTGCTGATTTGATATAAATTTTATTCATAAGTTTATGGTATTCCTTTGGTTCTTTGTAATTTGTGACAGCCATGAATTTGAGTAATGTTCACTGTCAAGGGGGTATTTGTTCGCCTCCTAAACTGGAGGTCACTAGATAAAGCAAGATATTTTAATCTCCTACAATTTGAAATAAATCTTTCAAGCTGTTCTTTTGGAATGCTGTTCAAGTATTACTCATTTCCTGATTATTTGAAGTCCGCTTTTCGACCAAGTCCGCACGTTTTTGCATTTTATAATATCTACTGTTCACTTGGGATTCAGTCATTATGGGCTCAAAGATAGTCATGAAAGTAATAAAAACTTTTTTACATTCCCTCTCCAATTCTTTTAAGGTTTTATTAAAATGAGGTAATAAAGTTAGACGTCAATCACTTTAAACCACAAATCTATTTAAGCATACCCTTCATTCTCTAGTCAATCTTATTTTGAGATTTTCATTTTTTATTATTTTTTTCAAAAAAAATTTTAAAAAAAATACGCTTAAAAGCCAATAATAGCGCTGCTCTATTTCTTCCAAGCTGAAAATACACCCTCTTGCTTTACTCGATATTGATTTCAGAAAAAAAGGAATTATTTACAAAATTTTTTCATTTTGTTATGATTGAAAAAATAAGAAATGGACTAAAAATGAAGAAAAAGCGCCTAAAAACCCTGATTACTTTACTCACTCTTTCAATGCTCGGAGTTCTCTCCATTCCCTTTTCAAAATATTTTGGACTAGCAAGCCATTCCCAACTGATAAAAAAACCAGATATAACAAATACTTTGCCTGAGAGAATTGCGGAGCCTGAGCTTATTGAAGCTCCTAATCTGAGGGATGTGGTAAAATCCTACAGCAATAAAGATAAAACTGCTGTTGGGCAGGTAATCATTCCCAGTGCTTCTGTCAACCAACCAATTTTTATAGGTTTGACAAAGGAAAATATGGCTCGTGGTATTGTAAGTCTCTTTCCCAAACGCCAGCCGGATCAACAAAGCTTAACGCTCATTGGGCATCATGTTCAGTATGACTCTAGTCTTCTCTTTGGTGGTGTCCAGTCCTTAAAAAAGCATGCGGATGTTTATGTGCGTTATTTTGATGAGTATTACAGTTATAAAGTTGAGTCCAATCGCATCATCAAAGAAACAGACCTCGCTGCTCTTGAAGATAAGGGGCCTAATTATCTGCTTCTTATTACTTGCAATAGCGCGACAACTACTCCCTACCGTGTTCTTGTCACTGCTAAAAAAGTAGCCACTCCATCTAAAAAAGCTCACGCTTCTTTTACTCATCAGAAAGAGATTATTCAAAAAGCGCATAGCAAAACCTATTGGATAAAATTTCTACTGCCACTATTTTTTGCTATCTTTTTGTCAGGAATATTTTTAATATATATTTGGAAATTTTAAACAGGCTACTGAAAATGACAATAGCTCGTGAAAACAAAAAATGAAACCCCAATCCTGTGGTTTCATTTTGATAGACTCTCGATAAGCCGAATTTTTTAAACTCCCTCTTCACGATGGGTTTATTTTTTGTTTAAGCTCATACAAATGCTTTATACGTCTATTTTTCTCCGAAGAGTAATCTCCCTGACATGCTAGAGAGGACTCTTCCAGTGTTGGTTGACTGCAAAGCTTCTCCATCCAACATGCGCACTTTTTTCGAATTTTGAAGGGAGACAGCAGTGTCTGGTGCAAAGAAATACTTGGCCTTCTTTTTCTTTTTATTTTCCTTTTCACGTTTTTCTTTTTTTATTGGTTCAGACGACTTAGAAGGACATTTTTTTGTTTTCTCTGTTCTTGGTTCTTGAGGAGCAGGTATCGTTTCTGGATCCTCGGGCCTTACTGTCGTATCTGGCGAAATGGGGTTCAGAACTTCAGCAGCCTCAGCAGATGTTTGAGATGTTAGCTCTGTCGAACTAAAAGATAATAAGATCAGACCACAAACAAGCCAAGAAGCCATCTTCGCTGTTTTTATATTTATTTTTTTCATCAAAGATCGTCCTTTTCGCAATTTATTGGTTGTCTGGAAGCTCACTGAGTATCCAAGTTAATTTTGTACGATAATCAGCGGGGGCTTTAGGCGTAATTCCGGGAACATACAAGCTAACAGAGGAGGTAAAGTATTTTTCAAGCTTTTCTTTACCAGCGAATAGCTCCTTTTTGAACAAATCTTCTTTTCCTCCCCAGCGAATAATCCATGTCCCAGCTCCCTCACCTCTTTCTGCTTGAGCAATCATTGTTTCCACTCTTGGTGTCAGATTAATAACCTCATAGGGCTTGGGATGTTTTGAATCGCCATTCGTTACTGCTGTTGATTTTAGAAAAGACAGAGAAGCCCCTTTCAACTCCTCATACTTTGACGATTTCCTTGTTTTAAACTGTTTTTCTTCATAAACTTTTAAAGTCCAGCCCTTAAGTGTCCCTCTATTGTCCGTTATTTGAATAAAATTTGGTGTCACAAGCGAGGAATTATAGTAACGTTGAGCTTGGGCAAAATAAACTTGATTTTTATTCGAAATTTCATTCATCCCAAAATCAAAACTGCTTGCAAAATCAATAGAAAGATTACCCCCGGTACCTTTATTCGGCTTGGTATCATCTGGGTTAATCGGTTCAGCAGGAACATCTGGATTTTCTGGATTTACGGGTGGCGAGACTGCATCAGATGGGGTATAGGTAAGTTCAGCATTTCCTCTGTAAGCTCTAGTTTTGTCGTCGGCTGCTCCTATTAGGACGAACTGTAAGGAAAGAAAAAGCCACAGTGAAAAAATTATCATTTTTATATACATCTTCCCTCCTCTACTTGGATTGATTTTGAGTTGTTACTTTTAGAAAATTGTCTGTTCTTCCTTCAAAGTTTTCATCAAGAACATCGCCAACAAAAAAGGCAAGAGAGCAAAAACTATAAATTTTGCATTTGAGCCATCACCTGCATCTGGTATCTTTTCACTTTTTGCCATCCCTGCTTCCCTTTTTTCTGCAGATGACAGGGTATTCTCCTTATCTTTTGGAGGATGATATTCTCCATAAAATCCTGTTTGCCCATATCCTTCATAAGAGGCAGCTGTTACAGAAAAATTCATAAAACTAAATGGTATTAAAATTAATAAAAGCAGAACCCATAAATTTTTCCTTATTTTCTTCATGCAGCCTTCCTCCGAAATATGTCATTGTATTCACTAATTCTAACATTTCACATGAAAGAAATCATTTTTATTTTTTGTTCAAAAATAAAAATAAAACAAAAAATCGAAAAAATGAATTTACGATTTTTTAACAATATTAAGAGTCTAGGCTGTCTTTCTTTATCCTCACCACGCTGTTTCCAAAAAATTCCCAGTCATAAGAGGTGGGAGGAGAAGCCCAAATGATTTGCTCTGCCTCAACGTCTAGGGAGGGCAAGTTGGACAAATAAATATCAATGTTTTCTCTGTCCCCTCCAATACTTGCTTCAATATTTAAAAAACCCAAAGATTTTATATTTCTCAAAATATACTGGTTATAAGATACTCCATAGGAGAAATCAACACATATTTTGACCGTTTTCCGCGTTTTGTGAACAGAGGTATAGCAGAGCAACAAAAACATATATTCACGCGCAAGTGCCTCATGTTTTTCTTGAAATAAATCGCCATCTTCGGAAGACATCATCTTTTGATTAACGAAGTTATAGCAAAAGATTTCTATTTCTTCATAATTTTCTCCCATAAATTTAAAATCATTGAGACTAGAAGAATCAAAGTTTGCTCTTAAGGAAATGAGTAATCTCAAGTGAATATTATTTAATTCTCTTTGAGTTTCGGCTTTTTCAAACTCAGATTCATGCTCCCCAAATTTTTCACTGAAAGTTTCTGTAAATTCCCTTGTCAGTTGAAGAACCTTCTCTGGCATCTTAAAACTACACTCTTCCGTTATACCCTCACTTGAAAGAAAGTAGAGCAGCTCATGAGCTTCTTCTAATATTTCATGATCTGCCCCCTTGAGAAACTCTTTTAGAAGTTCTTGGATAGGTGCAATAAAAGGACTATTTCCTTTCATAAAAGCTTCAGCTTTTGTTTTATTTCCAAGATAATTTCTCGTATAAATGACAAAGAGACGATACGATAGTTTCGTTTTATCTGTTAAGGTAAGGTCCTGAGTAAAAAGTCCGTTTATTTTTTCTAAACCCGCTATCATCAGACTAAGATTTGCGGCAACATCACTCGAAAAAATCTTGTAGAAGTCACCATAAAGGGAGAGATAAAAGTTATAAACAAACTCTCTAATCATCCATTCTTCACCTGAAAACCTCATGTTTTTATCAATGGAAATCCCATACTCTACTGTCAAGTCAGAAAACTTTTTTACAAGCTTATAGGTTGATGATTTGGATAAAAAAACTATTTCTTCCAAATCCGCAATTTTGTTGACTTCCTCTGTAAATATAGCTCTTACAAGCGATTGCATCTGAGACCTTTGCACATAGTGATTCAAAAGAATCATTATGTTCCCTTGAGTCTTCCTTTCATAACGCACATAACTTTTCTTGGTCTGCAAATCGATGAGATAATAGCGCTCTAACTTCCAGGTCTTAATTTCTGCCTTTATTTCTGATAGCAGTTTTTTCACTTGATAGTTATTAATCTTAACTTCTTCCATCAACTCATCAAAAAGAATTGTAGAAAGATGGTGATTTTCAAGATAATAGAGTATCTTCAGTTTTTTTAAATCATCTTCGTCTAAATATTTTAACAAGCAACACTTCCTCCAACTCTCTTTTTTATTTATCTAATATTACACTATATTGAATAAATGTCAAATAGCCTAACAGAAAAAGAGGCGTGCCGCAATTTTTTTAATTTTCTATCCGATTGTTTATAGATTACAGCTTAAAATTTGAGTCTAACAAAAAAATCGTAAAGAAAATTCTTCACGATTTTTTATATGAGCAATTACTTTGCGTTCAAAGCAGCAACAGTCATGTAATTATACGGACTATTGAAATGCGGTAAAAAGAAAAGGTCAAGCAGCGCAAGTTCATCAATTGTTTTCTGTTCCTGAATTGCTAAACTAAACATGTTGATATTTCCGGCGATAATCTCGCTATAGCTGGCCATTTGAGCCCCCACGATACGACGACTTTCTTTTTCATAAACAATACGAATCTTGACTGTATCATTGTCTTCATGCAAGAACCAAGCCTTTTGCTTATCCTCAAAGTCCGTGTAGCTCACATCTAGTCCAAATCTCTCCGCCGCCTTAACTGAAAATCCTGTTGAAGTCATGTTATAGCCAAAAATAGAGATACCATTAGAACCCTGAACACCTGCTGATTCCAGAGATGTTCCCCCGATATTATGACCTGCGACAATCCCTGAGCGGACAGCATTTGAAGCGAGTGCGATGTAGGTAAAGTTCTGTAAAGCATTTGAATAAATACTTGCTACATCTCCTACAGCGTAGACATCTGGATCACTCGTTTGTTGATGCTTGTCTACTTTAATCGCTCCGTTTCTTAATGTTTCAAGTTGATCACTTGCCAGAGCACTGTTTGCTGTAAAGCCGATACAGTTGATTACCATATCAACGTCATAGCTGTCCTTATTGGTCACAATCTGTGAAACACGACCATTTGTGCCCTTAAATTCTTGGGCAATCTCCCCAAAGTGTAATTCAATCCCCTGTTTTGAAAGATTTTCATCCATTCCTTTGGCAAAGTCTTCATCGTAATACGAAGCAAGAGAGGTAGCCTCTGCATCAAATAATAATACTTCCTTACCGCGGCGTTTTGCGGCTTCAGCAATCTCTGTCCCAATATATCCTGCGCCAATAACAGCAATACGTTTCACGCTCTCTTTAGCAAATTCTTCATCAACTGCTTGCCCTTCTTGGAAAAGTTTAAGAAAATGAATCCCTTCTAACTCGTTGCCTAAAATTTTAGGAATAATTGGTCTTGAACCCATGGCAAGAATGAGCTTATCATAATCTCCCACCAAAGTTTCGCCAGTTTTTGCTGTCGCGTGTACTTGCTTCTTCTGAAAATCAATAGTGGAAACTTCTGTTTCAGTAAGAACCGTCGCGCCTTTTGCTTCAAAATCTTCTGGACGAGCATAAAATAACTCGTGGGGTTGGTCAATCTGACGCCCTACCCAAAGCGCAGTACCACACCCAAGGTAGCTCATATTGCTGTTGCGGTCAATCATGACAATTTCATGGCCTGGGTACTTATCTAATAATGTATTTGCAGCAGCAATACCAGCGTGATTTGTGCCTATGATAACGATTTTCATATTGAAAAATCTCCCTTTTACTTTAGTTATATTACGTATATTTCATTTAAATAACTATATTATCACATATATTTCTATACATCAAACAATACATCCTGTTCACTATAGCAAAATAGGACTTTTCACCTGCTCATCGTCTATAATCAGACTTGGAGTTACAGCTCTAAGATAAGTACTCTAAGGGAAGCAACTTTTATCAGCACTTATCAGTTGCTCACTTTACCCTGTCTTTATTTCGTTCATTGATTTTCCTCTGTTATTTGGGAACAAAATAGTTAATGCTTCTGCCTTTCTCTCAAAAAAGGCATCCTTTTATCCTTAAATGTTTCTCCTGATTTCTTAAAGAAAACCATAAAATATGTGTTGTTTCTTACAAAGAAAAAAAGCCTCCCAAACGGAGAGGCTTTGTTAGGCAACTTTCGCTGTGTCAGAGTGGTTCACACACACTGACAAGTTCTCATGCTTCCTGCACGAACAACTTAATGCTCCAGAACTCCTGTGCTTCAATAATCTACCAAAGTAGAACATCGACTCATCGCATGAAACTATTATAACATAATATGCTCCCCTGAGGGCAACAAAAATTTTTCACGATATTGCCTGAGATTAACAACAGCCTTTAGGACAATTGTCTTTCATTTCTTTATATGTTTTTACAACATTTTCTACTGTAAAGCCATATTCTGGCAAAATAACATTTGCAGGTGCTGAAGCGCCCCATTTGTCTACTGTTACAGTAGCTCCAGCTAAACCGATGTATTTGGCCCAGCCGAAGCTTGTACCTGCTTCGACAGCCAAGCGGCAGCATACATTTTTCGGAAGAAGTTCTTCTTTGTACTCTTCAGATTGTTCATCAAAGATATTCATTGACGGCATAGAAACGACACGGACACCTTTTCCGAGTTCTTTTTTCGCTTCAAGTGCAAGTGCAACTTCTGAACCTGTCGCAATGATAATCCCTTCAAGTTCACCTTCTTCTTTAGAGAGAATGTAGGCACCACGGTTTAAGCCTTCTTCAGCCAACTGTGCTGTTCCTTCAAGTACTGGCAAGTTTTGACGTGTCAAAACAAGTGCAGTTGGGCGTTTTTTACTTGAAACTGCACGGCGCCATGCTGCAACAACTTCGTTGCCATCTGCAGGACGAATCGTGTCCAAGTTTGGCATAGCACGCACTGAGGCCAACTGCTCAACGGGTTCATGTGTTGGCCCATCTTCACCAACAGCGATAGAATCATGCGTCCAAACGTATGTGACTGGCAATTCTTGCAAGGCAGCCATACGTACTGCTGGAAGCATATAGTTACTAAAGACGAAGAATGTACCGCCATAAACACGTGTACCCCCATGAAGGGCAATGCCGTTCATAATGGCTCCCATGGCAAACTCACGAACACCAAACCAGATGTTACGACCTGCGTAGTTATCTGGCATGAAGTCTGTATCATTTTTCGCCATTGTATTGTTGGAGGCTGACAAGTCAGCTGAGCCCCCCCAAAGGTTAGGCATTTGTGCTGAAAGCTCTTGGATAGCTTCTTGTGATGTGACACGTGAGGCTTTGCTTGACCCCACTTCGTGTTTGCTTAAATCAAGTTCCGGCGTCTCATTTTCAAATGCTTTGGCATATTGTTCCGCAAGTTCTGGATATTTTTCAGCATAAGCTTTAAAGGTATCGTTCCAGACTTGTTCCAGTGCTTCGCCACGTGCATTGAGTGTTTGACGGAAACGTTCAGTGACTGCCTCAGGTACAGTGAATTCTGGGTAATCCCAGCCGTAAGCCTTCTTAGCAAATTCGATGCCTTCTGCTCCAAGCGGTGCACCGTGTACTGCTGAAGTTCCTTGTTTTTCAGCACCATAACCAATTATCGTTTTCACTTCAATAATTGTTGGTTTCCCTGTTTCTGCTTTTGCTTGCTCTACTGCTGCTGCGATTTCGGTCAAGTCATTGCCATCCTTAACCAAAATATGTTGCCAGCCATAGCTTTCAAAACGCATTTTAATGTCGTCAATAAATGATTTGTCCAAATCACCATCAAGCGAGATATTGTTTGAATCGTAGAAAAGAATAAGTTTTCCAAGTTTCAGTTTCCCAGCCAGTGAAGCTGCTTCTTGTGAGACCCCTTCCATAAGGTCACCATCCCCATTGAGGGCGTAAGTATAATGGTCCACGATATCAAAACCAGGCTTGTTATAGGTTGCTGCCAAATGCGCTTCAGCCATCGCCATACCAACCGCATTAGCAATACCTTGTCCCAAAGGACCTGTGGTAGCTTCTACACCGTCTGTCCAGTCAACTTCTGGGTGACCAGGAGTTTTTGATTGCCACTGGCGGAAGTTTTTCAAATCATCCATGGATACTTTATAGCCTGCTAAGTGTAAAAGGCTGTAGAGCATTGCTGAACCGTGACCCGCGGAAAGAACAAAACGGTCACGGTTAGACCACTTACGTCCTGTTTGTGGGTTCACATTCAAGAATTTGCTCCAAAGTACATAAGCCATTGGCGCTGCCCCCATGGGTAAACCTGGATGTCCAGAATTTGCCCTTTGGATAGCATCCATTGACAATGTACGGATTGAATTTACAGCCAACTGATCAGTGTAGTCGAACATACTTATCTCCATTTAATCTTTTAGTCATACATCTTATTATAACATAATTGAAAACGTTTTTTATTTTCGCCTTATTAAAAAATCAGATTTCCCCAATGGAAACTGATTTTTGTGCGCATCTACAAGTGTTTAAGCTTTTGATTTATCACGGGCATTTAAAACTGCACTAAGGATTAAAACAACAGCCAAGAAACCGAGAATGAGTGTAGCAATAGCTACAGTTCCCATCTCTCCAACACGGCCAATAATAATACCTGGAATCAGATAGTCCGTATCGGCAAAGGTCGCTGATGCCCCAGCTCCAAAGGCGCCCAATGATGGAATGATGAACAGTGGAAGCCATGATAAGAGTAAGCCATTGGCAAATGATCCAATCACTGCGCCACGGCGCCCACCATAGGCATTACCAAAAATTGCGGCTGCTGCACCGCAGAAGAAATGTCCAACAACACCTGGAATAATAACTGTTGTTCCCATGACAAGCATAGCAGCCATTGACAAGCACCCTGTAATAAATGAAACAAAGAATCCAATCAATACAGCATTAGGTGCGTAAGGAAAGACGATAGGAACATCCAAAGCAGGCTTTGAGTTAGGAACTAACTTTTGCGCAATCCCTTGGAAGGCTGGAACTATTTCTGCCAAAATCATACGTACCCCTTGGAGGACTACAACGAAACCTGCTGCAAAAGTTCCTGCTTGAACTAATGAAAAGATTACAAAGTTTGTGCCACCAGAGAGCTCACCCTCAACATATGCTGGCCCTGCAGCAATTGCGAGAAGAATGTAAACTACGGCCATCAACAAGGAAATCGATACTGTTGAGTCACGTAAAAATCCAAGTGATTTAGGAATGTTAAGTTTTTCTGTTGATTTTTCAGGATCTGGATTACCCAGTGTTTTCCCTAACCAACCAGCAAGAGCATAACCAATATTTCCTGTATGCCCCATGGCAACATTGTCTGTTCCCGTAATTTTACGCATGAAAGGCTGACAGAGCGCTGGGGTAACAGTCAAGAGTGTTCCTTCAAAGATACCCCCAAGAAGGATTGTTTGCCAGCTTTGCCCCATTCCTGCTGAAACAAGAATAACCGCTGCCATACAGGAAACATAGAGCATAGCCTGACCTGTTAAGAAGATGTACTTAAATCTTGTAAAACGCGCCAACAAGATATTGACAATCATTCCAACAAGCATGATCAAAGCTGTTGGTGTCCCATACTCAACCAGAGCTAGAGCAACGACACCCTCGTTTGTTGGGACAATCCCTTTAACATTAAAGGCATGTTGAAACATGTCCGCAAAGGGTGCAAGAGCACCAACTAAAATCCCAGCACCACCGACCAAAACTAAGAATCCAGCAAAAGTTTTAACAGAACCTTGAATAACAGCTGTAGCTGGTTTCTTTTGTAAAATAAGGCCGAGCATCGCGATTAGTCCAACAAGAAGTGCGGGAGTTGTCGCAACAGAGACAATAAAGTTTAAAACTCCATTCATTTTTTTGTTCTCCTAAATTTATTTTTTACTAATTTTTATTACAGGTCTTCTCAGCTATGAGAAATTCCTCTTTCGTCCAAGACCTTAACCAAAGCTTCACGTGCTGCATCGCGATCAATAATTGAAGATAGGGGCACGATTTTTTCTTCCGGAATATTCGGTAATGCTGTTGTTAAAGTTGACTCTACAAAGAAATAATCAGCTGCATCAGGCGTTGCAGAGCCTACATCCATGTGATCGAGCTCAAATTCATTGGCATCTAATCCCATCTCTTGTAAAAGTGCTTGGAGGTTCATTTGTACCATAAAGCTTGTTCCTAGTCCTGATTGACATACGCATGCGATTTTCATATTATTCTCCTTCTTTCTCTGAAAAAATTTGTTCTAATTCTGCTACCGTTTCTGCCGTTAGCATTTTATTGAGTTCTTCTTTATTTGACAAAATTTGCGTCAAGGTCGATAAAGCCTTAAGGTGTGTTTCGTTATCAATGGCCGCAAGAACGATAAATATTTTTATTTCATGTTTGGGATCGTCTTGCAAATACACGGGTTTATCACATTTTAACAGAGACATGCCCAGCTTATTGACGCCATCTTCTGGACGCGCATGTGGCAGCGCAATTCCCATCCCTAAGTCAATATAAGGTCCAAATTCATCTACACGATTGATAATGGCTGAAATGTAAGACTCCTCGATTTCTCCTTGACGAAGCAAGGGCTGTGCAGCAAGCGTAATCGCGGATTTCCAGTCTAATTCTTCATCTGTAAAATGGATTTTTTCTTGAGTTAATAAATCTGAAAGCATTACCCCTAATGCCTCACTTTCTGTCTTTTTATTGTTTAACTTGCGGTCTATAATCCGCGTTAACTGTTTTTTAGTTGCATTACTTTTAATGTCAACATAAGGCTCAATAGCACGCAAGATAGCTTGAGCACTCGGTTTATAAAAACCTGGAAGATTAAAATCTTGTGAAATTTGATTGTAAAGTCTTGTTTCTTCCTCAATATCTGGAAATGCAGACATGACATACAATTTCTTGTCTGTCATAACAGGTACTGTGGAAAAGATAATATCATAGGAATGCGCAGGAATATTGTCTAAGTCAGAGCTGGCTGTGCTGAGAAGAAAAGTCATATTAGGAAACATGTTTTCTAAACGTTTACGCATGATTAAGCTTGAGCTCACTCCATTGACACATAAGACAATGGCACGGAGATTTTGCGCGTGCTTCTTCTTATAAATTTCTCCACCAAAGAGAATGACAAAGTAAGCGCGCTCATCTTCTGAAATTTTGCCACAGACTTCATGTAGAGGTGCTAAGGCAAGCGCCATTAATTCAAAGAGTGAAGCATACTCTGCTTTTATTTTAGGCAAAAGTACATTGTCTATCTCATAATGATATTTCAAGCGAAAATATGCTGGTACAAGATGCGCACGTAAAGCTGCAAAGGTCTTTGTAAAGTCTTCGAACTCTACAGCTGCGAGTTTCATGACATTTTCCATGATTTCAAAACCGATACGATAGAGAAAATCAAAACCAGATTTGTCAAAATTTCCATCGCTCATACCAATAACAAGTGCTTCAACTTCTTGGATATTTTGTTTAAGACTTCCAAGACGCGCTTGAAGCAGAGCAAGAAAAATTAACATTGAAACATAACGACTGTGTACAACTTCAACTTTCAGTTCCCTGATTAAACGATTTGTTTCTTGCCCCACCTCGTAAATAAAGAGCTTATTTTCTTGATTAAGATATTTTGATAAAACATAGTAATCTTTATCATCATGGAGCTCTTGTAGAAAGCGCCAAGCTATTTGTCGAAGTTCAAGCTCCTCACCTTTCAGATAAAAGCCTGACTTTCGAGAATATTCTAGACTAACCGTTCCCTTGTTTATTTGTTGTCGTAGCTTTTTAATGTCAGATAAAACTGTGTTGCGGCTTACATTGAGCAGACTCTGAAAGTTACTTGTGGACAGTGCGGAAAGTTTGGAGAAGACAAGCAGATAAATCAAACATTGTCTTTTAGACTCGCTTAAAGTAAGAGCATATTCGTCTATATTAAATCGGACAGCTTCAAAATTTTCCAACCGCTCTGGAAGTGCCAAGACATCGTCTCTAAATTCCAATGGTCTTTGTTTTTGATCTTGCAACGCACGATTCAACTCACTAAGTTGCCTGTGAAATTCCTGACTCTTAAGGCCTGTAAGTTCAAGAATTTTTTCCAGTTTCCAAAAACGTCTTTCTGAAAACAATAGGATATCTAAGTTATAACTAAGCATCTTTTTTCCTCACATCTAAATTATAACGCACTTTAAGTGCATAAAATGACAACTTCAGCACAAAATAAGAAAACGTTTTCTTTATAGATTGGACTCTTCTATAAAAAATGACGTTTTCCTCTATGTTAAAAATCGCTTCGATAAAAAGCGATTTTTATTATGAAATAAAAAGTTTCGAAAAGCTAAAGCTTAAACAATGTCAATGCCATGCAAAGCTGCAAAAAATGGGACTTGACTCAGATTGACTTTAATATTTTTGGCCAGTTCTGGACTGACATCCAGCCTTTCAAATTGATTAGTTGAAAAGTCAATACCCGCTAAGGAAGTCTCCCAAAAATTGGCCTTCTCTAAATCATTATCCTCAAACCTTACGTGCTTAAATTGACTTGCAATAAAAAGACTTTCTTTTAACGTATTGCCAGAAAAACGCACATTTTTCAAACGGGCACTTGAAAAATTCGCATAGTTAAGTAAACTGTTCTGAAATTGAACATCTTGCAAAAAAGACTGGGCGAACTCTGTTCCAAGAAGTTTACAATCCTTAAAAACGCAGCGGTAAAAACCAAATTTGGAAAACTTAAGGTTTGAAAAGTCACATTTTTCAAATACACAGTCTGTAAATTCTAAATCCGCTTCC
This sequence comes from Lactococcus sp. UBA7128, assembly GCF_002492185.1. Taxonomy (NCBI): domain Bacteria; kingdom Bacillati; phylum Bacillota; class Bacilli; order Lactobacillales; family Streptococcaceae; genus Lactococcus; species Lactococcus sp. UBA7128. Next base: position 20,237 of record NZ_DKXK01000080.1, on the reverse strand, counting down.
ACAGACAATTCAAAGCTTACATTTTGCAAATGACAGCTGCTAAATAATTGTCTATCAGCTATATCTATTTCTTGGTTTTTTAAGTGCACTTGATAAGCTTCATTATCTTCTAAATCTTTAAAATCTACAACTTCAAGTTCAGTTGGTAGTTTTGGAGGCAAGATTCCTTTCATAAAAGTCCCTTCACCGTAAGATTTTCCCTTGTTGAAGGATTTTCTGGTTTTCCCCATTGGTCAACCATTCGACTCGACCAAGTTGAGTTTAAGCGGCGCGCTCCAGCATAATCATCTTGGACCTTATCATATTGGCGAAGGACTTCTTCATCTTGCTCAATATATTTTTCTGGGAAAACAAGAGCATCATAAGGCAAGCGAGGCTTGACTGCGTTTACACGTGCTGGTTTCCCCAAGGCAATAGCAAAAATCGGATAGGTATAGTCTGGAAGATTCAAAAGTTCAGAAATCTCACTGGACTGCTCTCGAATCAGACCAACCATGACACCACCATAGCCAAGCGATTGTGCAGCAAGTAAGGTGTTTTGTCCCGCCACGGCAGCATCAACTGACGTGATAAGAAGAGACTCTACACCTTCTGGTTGGAACGTTCCGCCATTCATTTCTACAGCTGTTTTGGCACGATGAAGATCACCTACAAAAACCAAAAAAGCGGCACAGTTCTTAATTGCTTTTTGCGGTTGCTGCGCGAAGATAGCTTCTTTTTGCTCTTGAGATTGCACAACAACAATAGAGTAAGACTGAAAATTTTTCCAGTTTGGCGCTGCACGTCCTGCATCAATAATTGTTTTTAATATTTGTTCAGGAATTTTTTCTTCTGTAAAATTACGGACAGAACTGTGTTGCATCATCAGATTAATTGTTTCATTCATGACGTCGATTTGCTCCTTCTAAACGAACTTCATTTGCCAAATATTTTACACGTTCCATCACACGTTTGGCCGGCCATATCTCATCTGCTTTTTTTGTTTCAGCCAAATGTAGCTCAAGTTCTGTCATATTTAAGTTTGATGTGAAAAATGTTGGTAAGTTTTCTTGCATTCGGTGCTGTAATATAACCTGTAAGATACTGTCACGCACCCAAGCATTATTCAGTTCAGCTCCGATGTCATCCAAGACCAAGACTTCTACTTTTTTGATTTCATTCACCCAGTACTTGGCATTATCAAAGTCTAGGTCAGAAATAAAGGTCGGATAATGCAGCAGAGTAGTTGAAATACCTTTTTTGGCTAACTCATTCGCCATGGCAGCCATGAGGTAAGATTTTCCAACACCAAAATCTCCATAAATGTAGAGGCCCTTTTCTTTTGGATAATTGTCGATGAAGTTTTCTACCTTGCGGAAAAGATCAAACTGATTTTGATTGTCGGTCAATACATCCGCATAAAAATCGATCTGCTTCATCTCTCTAGGCAAGCCGATGATCTGAACACGGCGGAGTTGATTGCTTGCTTCTTGACGACGGGCAAGCTCTGCTGTCGTCTGATAAGAAACATCTGCATAACCGTGATTCATAATCAAGACAGGTTCATAGCCATCGGCCGCCATCTTCTCATGTTTTTCGAATTTTTTTCGCTCTTTGACAAATTCATAAAACTTAGAATAGCTACGCTGTACTTCATCTTCAGTCATTTGATTTTCTGAAATAAAAGCTTGAACCTGCTCATTTTTCATGACTTCAGACACAAGTTTATCGAAATTCCCACGTACATCTGGGCGCTTACTCAAAAGTTCTCCGATTGATTCCATGTTCACTTCTCCTCTCTGTCCTTGCGACGTGAAGCCTTATATTGCTCAAATTTTGCAATATCTTCCGCACTGGTCGTATTTACATAGCTGGCGTTCGACCATTCCGGTGCTTTTTTCACCAATTTTCCCTGATTTTTATGACTTTTATTGTTCTTTTGTCTTTCATCGGCCTTTTGCTGATGCTCCAAGATACGTTTTACCGCCGCTTCAGCATTATAAACTTTATGACGCAGCCAGTCATTGGCCAGCGTGTTCACAAAACTTGAGTTGAGGCTTGATTTTCCCTGCTGAATGAGCACATAATGAATCAAAATATTTTGAACTTGATCTGCTATATTTTGCTTGGTCAAACGATTAAGAATTTTCATTTCTTCCTGTGAGGCAAAGCCACCCGTTTGCTGTTTCAGCTTACTTAAGAAATCAGCAGGAGTTACTTCTTTACTGATAACAATCAAGTCTTGAAAGCCTTTAGGAAATTCAGACAAGGACGGCACGGGCTCAGACTTTCCAGCCAGCATGCTCGCAAGGTGAGCTATGTTCAAAGTCTTATCTGCATTGGCTGTTTGTTCTGCGGCTTTAAACAGTTCATACCAATTTAGGTCAAATTTTTCAGCTAGACTGTAGAGCGATAAAATATCTTGATTTTCATTAGAAAAAGTCAAATGCTGACTTTCCATAATGCTCTTAAAGGAAGTGAGATCAAATTTTTCTGGTTGAGCAAGCTTACTGCTCCTTTCAAACTTGACAGAATAAACTTCATGGAATTTTTTAGTAATTTCCAACGCATTGGGTTCATTTTTCTGAGCAAGCGCTTGAACTTTATTTTCACCAATTCGCGAAATTAATAACTGCTTATAGAAATCGTCTGCCAAAAATTCCTCAAAACTCAAAGGGCTTTTAAGCTCTAAAAAATAGCCAGGTTGTTGGTCAAAAACCCGAACCAGTCCAATCCCTGAAAGCTTGTCTAGCGCGTCAATGAAGGGATTGAGACCAAAATCAAGGTACTCCAAAAAATGAGAAATCTTGCCCGTCGAAAAAACGCGCAAGAGTTGATAAAGTCCAAATGCATCTCGACCAATGATTGGTAAATAAAGCAGCGAAAAAGTATCGGCATCAAAGCTGATTTTTCCTCGATTTAGAATAGAAAATGAATCACCTGGTCTCATAGTTCATCCTTTTATTTCTCTTTTTACAACCGTTAGTCTTTTTTGGTAATCTTTTTAAGTAAATCTTCGATTTCACTTACATCTTTAAATGAGCGATAAACACTGGCAAAACGCACATAAGTAATGTCATCCAAATTCATCAGTTCTTCCATGACAAATTCGCCAATGACTTCTGTACGTACTTCATTTTTTTCTAACTGACGTACTCTTTGTTCAACACGATCAACCAGTTTTTCTATAGCTTCACTGCTTACTGGACGTTTACGTGCACTGCGGACGACTCCTGTGATGATTTTATCACGGTTAAAGACTTCACGTGTATCGTCGCGCTTAATGACCAAAAGCGGCATTTCTTCAATACGCTCAAAAGTTGTGAAGCGATTTCCACAGCTTTCACATTCACGACGACGACGAATCATATTATCTGCTTGGCGTGAATCCACTACTCGTGACGATTCAGATTGACATTTTGGACATCTCATAGCTTAACCTCTCTTTGGGAATTTTGCTTCTAAACGGTAAATCACCTGCCCCTTACTTGAGAATTTTGCTTCATACTCTGTCATTACATTGACTCCGGCAAATTCTTCATCTGCGTGCAAGTCCAACCATACTTTTTCTAAAATCATACCATACTGGCTCATGCTTGCCAAAGAATATTCGAAAAGTCCACGATTATCTGTTTTAAAGTGGATTTCACCTTCTTTAGGCAATATTTGTTCATAAGTTTCTAAGAAAGACTTATAAGTCAACCGACGTTTTTCATGACGTTTCTTGGGCCAAGGATCACTGAAGTTAAGATAAACGCGTGACACCTCCGCATCTTCAAAATACTCTGTTAGAGCCGCGCCATCAACTAACATCATCTGTACGTTAGGGAGGTTGGCTTCTAAAGCTTTGTCCAAGGCATATGACAGCACAGATAATTGCATATCAATAGCGATGTAGTTTATGTCTGGATGTTGCGCAGCCATCCCTGTAATAAAAGCCCCTTTGCCACATCCAACTTCAATATGAATGGGATGATTATTTCCAAAGCGTTCTGCCCAGCGCCCCTTGAAGTCTGCTGGGTTTTCTACAACAACATGTGCGTTATTTTCTAAGTGCTCCGCAGCACCTTTACGATTTCTTACGCGCATTTTTTCTCCTATTTATTGAAAAAATAAGAAGGCAAGCCTCCTGATTTTATTATCTAATTTTTAAAACAAGCGACAAAAATCCTGAAAACGTGATATTTCTTGTTCCGTTTCCTTAATCTGATCCCTCGCCATATACTCTGATATTTGACGCAAAAACGAAAGTTTCCCATACCATATCAACTCACTTTTAATATTTGCTGCCACACCATAACCTGAGTCAAGCAACCATTTTTCCCACTCTTCTGGTTTTATATAATGTGTCAAGACGTGAGCTATATCGACAAGAGGACTGCTCAAAAGTACTGTATCCCAATCTACAAGGTACACTTTATCACTTTCGTCATCCACCAACCAATTCTTGTGGTTCACATCACCATGAACTACAGCAATATCTGTTGCTTTTAATTCCGGAAGAGTTTCAGACAGCTCAATAACAACATTTGCCAAAAAACCATTCGTCTCAAAAATTGAGCTCTTACTCAGCACCTGCTCCAAAAGATCTGCAGGAAACAAAATCTCGTTATCTAGCTTTCTACAGGCTTCGATAAGCTTTTCACTTTGATGCAGATGACGCAAGATTTTGCCAATACGAGAATCATTCATCTCATTCGGTTTCAAAGTATGACCGTTAATCCAAGGCTGAGCAGCTAACATGTCACCTTCTGCCGTACGCTTCGTCCATAAGACCTGTGGCGTAATCCCCTCAAGGTAGACACTTGTCAAAAAGGGGCTGCAGTTTTTTTTGATAAAAACACGCTTATTGTCGCTTTCACCAACAAAAGCATTTCCTGAACCACCTTTGACAGGTATCATTGATAAACTTGAAGATGTCATGTTTACTCCTTTCTTTGGATTTATTTGTTTTTTGTTTGAGAAGTTTTCTAGTAGTGAGTGGTCATAGAACCACCTGCAATAATGTCTAGTGCTTGCTTAAGCTCCTACGGAGACCTTGTATTCACAAGACATTGTAAGCAGTGGTCTACCATTCTGCGGATTGCACAGCGCTAAAGTACTGGCAATCTTACTACCAGAGAACTTCTCGAAAATCCCCCTGCAGGGTGAGCCGCTACGTGAAGTGATTGAATGTTGCAAAGCAAAGTCGACCATTGAGCTTCTATCTAGAGTTTAACTCATCCAACAGTGCTTTAGAAAATTTTTCAAATAAATAAATGAGCGAAACAAATTATTTATTTGGATAGTGAATCAAAATAGTTTGTGTCAAAATGTCCGCATATTGGTAAGACTCTGTTACTTTCGGTCCACGTGTTGGGATGTTTTCAATAATAAAGTGTGTGGCATAAGTCTCGATCAAGTTAACCTTATGACGATTTTCACGTTTACGTCCAAATTGTGATGTAATTTCAATGGTTTGACCAACATGTTCTTCAACTTGTTTTCTGATATCGACGATTTTTCCTACTTCTTGACTTTGATTTTGGTTATCCATTTTACTCTCCAATTTTTCTCTAGAAATGCAAAGGCAGGCGTTTTTCGCCTAGCCTACCATTTTAAATTTTAAATCTTATCCATTATAACATGAATGCTACTAGAAATGCTAGTCTGCATATCGATTATCAATGCTGGCAAATTTATTGTATTCCTTTAGGAAGAGCAGTTCGACTGTACCACGACTTCCTGAACGGTTTTTTTCGATAATTACTTCAACCTTATTGTCCACTTCTGCGATATCATTAAAGTCATCGTCATCTTCCCCCCCTGCACGCTCATAATAATCGTCCCGATAGAGAAAGGCAACGATATCAGCATCTTGCTCGATTGACCCTGATTCACGAATATCTGATAAAACAGGTCGTTTATCCTGACGCTGTTCCACTCCACGTGAAAGCTGACTCAAAGCGATGACAGGAACTTTTAACTCTTTTGCCAAAATTTTCAACTGACGCGAAATTTCCGAAACTTCTTGTTGACGGTTTTCACGGCCTGTCCCTGAAATTAGCTGCAAATAGTCAATCACTATGAGTCCCAAATTTCCGGTTTCTTGAGCCAACTTGCGTGAACGTGCACGAATCTCTGTAATTTTAATGCCAGGTGTATCATCGATGTAAATACTGGCTTTTGAGAGCGTTCCCATAGCAATAAAGTATTGATTCCACTCTTCGTCGTTGAGTTGACCCGTGCGCAGATTATGGGATTCAATCGTCCCTTCAGCAGCCAACATCCGGTTAACTAAGCTTTCCGCCCCCATTTCTAATGAGAAGATGGCGACTGTCTTGTCCTGTTTGGTACCAATATTCTGTGCAATATTAAGGGCAAAGGCCGTTTTACCAACGGCGGGACGAGCAGCAAGAATAATCAATTCTTCTTCATGCAAGCCCGTTGTCATCGCATCTAAAGCGGGGTAACCTGTTGCAATACCTGTAATAGTTGATTTTTGTTTGGCCCGCTCCTCCAGCTCATCCAGATTCATTGACAGGACATCAGAGATACGCCGAAAGCTTGATGTATTTCGACCTTGCTGAACATCAATCAGTGATTTTTCAGCTTCCGCCAGAACGTCCTCGGCAGAATCTTCTTGGCTATAGGCTCTCTCCACACTCTGTGTCAATTTATTAATCAGCTGGCGTAAAAGTGATTTTTCCGCAACAATTTTTGCATAATAGGCAGCATTAGCAGCGGTTGGAGTAGCTGTTGCAAGCTCAGCGATATAGGAAATTCCACCAATCGTATCCAAATCATTTTGATTTTCTAAAAGGGAACGAACCGTTAGAACATCAATAGCTTCACGATTATCCGACAGATGCTCCATCGCACGAAAAATAATCTTATGCGCATTTTTATAAAAATCATCTGCAGATAGAAATTCTTTTACTTCAATCAAGCGGTCACTATCAAGGAAAATAGCCCCCAGAACAGCTTGTTCGGCGGCTAAATCTTGTGGTGGAGCTTTGATAATATCAATATCAGGCATTTCTTATCTCTCACTTACTTTGACCTTGACTGTAGCAGTGACATCACGATGCAGCTTGATAGGAACATCCTTAACACCAAGGGCTTGGATTTTATTGATCAACTGAATTTTGCGTTTATCCACTTTTACATCCAGTTGACTTTGAAGTGCTTTTGCGATGTCAGCCTTATCCACAGCACCAAACGTATGACCTGTCGCTCCAACTTTCATCTTGATTTCAACCATAACACCGTCTTGCTCAAGGCGTTCTTTCAACACTTTAGCAGCAGCGAGTTCCTCAGCCTCTTCTTTCTCTTTCGCTTTAGTCTTACCTTGGAGCTCTGCTATAGCAGCACTTGTTGCAACTTTAGCCAACTTTCTCTTCAGGAGAAAATTATTGGCATAACCTGTTGGTACCTCTTTGATTTCTCCTTTTTTTCCTTGTCCTTTTACATCTGCTAAAAATACTACTTTCATTGTTCTTTCTCTCTTTCCTTAATAATCTTTACTAAATCTTCTTTAACTTCATCAATATTACGTTCATATATTTGGGTAGCAGCTGCATTAAAGTGGCCGCCGCCTCCCATAGCTTCCATGATTGTCTGGACATTGTAATCTTTGAACGAACGTGCTGAGATAGAAATATAACCGTTTTGATGGTTAGCGATAGCAAAAGCGGCTTGAACGCCCGCCATATCAAGCAAAGTATCCGCTGCTTTAGCTATGGCAACATTATCATATTTATGTTCAGGCTTCCCAAGGGCAACGATAATCCCTGGGACAACATATTCAGAATTGAGAATAATTTCGTTAATCTTTTTATATTTTTCAAACTCTGTAGCTAAGATGCTTTTAATGAGGTTGTTGTCTGCGCCTTGTGAACGGAGGTAAGCTGCAACTTCAAACGTACGTGACGTTGTCGCTTTGGTAAAGTGCTTCGTGTCAAGCTCAATACCTGCCAGAGCAATACTCGCATCTGTTACTGTCATTTTAGAATTATACTCATGGAATTGCAAAAGCTCAACAGCTAACTCACTGGCTGAACTTGCACTGGATTCGATGTAAGAAAGTAAGGCATGCTCTGGAAAATCATCATCCCGTCTATGATGGTCAATAACAATCAACTTATTAAAGGACTTATAAAAATCAAGATTTAGAGTTTGGCTTATCTTAGAATGGTCAACCATGATAAGCAAAGAGTTAGCTGTTTTCATATCAAAGGCCTTCTCTAACTTAACAATATGTGCAAATCCTTCCTCTGTTTCATTAATCAAGTCAATCGCCCGACTGACCTCTGGCATGAGCTGATCGGGGTCATAAACTACATAAGCTTCCTTGCCTGATAAGTTGACAAAATTTTTCATCGTAATCGCAGCACCCAGTGCATCCATATCGGGAAAACGGTGTCCTACAATGAAGACATCCTCACTCTCACTAATAATCGTTTGGAGAGCCGTTGAGATAGCTCGAGCACGCGTTCTTGACTTTTGAGTACGACTTTCAGAATTTCCGCCGAAATAAATCGTCTTGGCTTGCGGCGTATTTTCACGAAGGACTGCTTGGTCACCTCCGCGGACTAAAGCAAGCTCTAAGTTGTTGAGTGAGATTTTTCCGATACTTGGAAAATCATTCCAACCATAGGAAACCCCAACAGATAAAGTTAATGGAATTTTACTTTCCGCTGAATTTTTACGGAAGTCTTTCAGCAGAGAAAACTTATCCTCAATCATTCTACTCAAAATACCATAGTCACAGAAAAAGTAGTAACGACTGCTTGATACACGGCGAAGATAAAAACCATATTTACTCGCAAAACTCTCCAAGTTACTCGCAATCAAGCTATTTACTTTGGTACGCTCGCTATCTGTAATCAAATCTGTAACATCGTCATAGTTATCTACAGAGATACTGCCAATAACTGCACGACTTTCTTGCAAACTTTCTCGGCTGTTCGCTTCTGATGTAGCATCTGCCAGATATAAAAGATTTTTTTCATCGTCTAAGGTGATAAAGTATTTCTTTTTCTCAATCGTAAAAAACTGATTTCTTTCTTCATGGTATTTTTGAATAATTGACTTGACTTCGTTTTTATCTAATACACGGTCATCACCATGATAAATCAAGTCAATAAATGGATTAAACCATTCAGGTTCATAGGTCTCTTTGTTATAACGTATAACACCTATGGGCATGTTATCTAAGGTTGCATTGAGTGAATTTTCAGCTTCATCATTTATTTTTCTGATAAACTCAACCCTTCTCAAACGATAATTTCGGGCTTGGAGTAAGAGAACAGCTGTTATAATGACATTCATAAGAAAAAGATAGAGCACTGCTATCCATCGTGAACCCGAAAAGACCAGCAAGAGACTTTCCAGAGCTTGTACGATAACCATGGCTAATACAATCGCCACTGGTGAAAATCTCTGTACAATTTTCATTTTCTTCTCCTTTTGTGCATTTGACTCGACTCATGTGGCAATATTTTATAGTGCCTCGGAATCACAGTTTCACTGCGTTCTTTCCAGTTCCTTTTTGACTGATGTTAGATTAGGAAACCAGGCATCTGCAGCAGACTGATCCATCCCAAAGCGCATATCTTCAATAGCCCAAACCATAGCGCCAGCAGCTTTACCAGCCGTAATCCCTTTTTCCGAATCCTCAATAATCAAAGTTTCCTCTGGTTTGACATTCAGAGCCTTCATGCTCAATTGATAAATCTCCGGATGAGGTTTTGTCGCTTTCAAGTCATTTCCCGAAAGGATGGATTCAAAATATGACCGTAAGCCATGTATATCAAGCATCTCTTCAATATCTTGCATCGCAGAACTCGAAGCCAGACCAATTTTGAAGTTATCTGCTCGCAAGGAATCCAAAACATCCTTAACATCTGGGAAAAGTAGTTCTTTGTAAGGAAGGGGTGTCCTATCTTTAAATTCCAAATAGGCAGTCTGTAAAGCTTCTGCTTTTTCATGGTCAAAATCTATACCTAAAATTTGCGGCCAGATTTCTCGCATATTTCCACCAATAAAATCCGAGTGCCTCATGTGGTGAATTGGAATATTATGGCTACTAAAAAATTCTTCACGTCTTTGAGCATAGAATTGTTCCGTATCAACTAAAACACCATCCATGTCAAAAATCACCGCTTTATACTTGCTTATGTTCACCTAAAACTCCCCAGTCTTCTGCTTATATCTGCTCTATTATAACATATTTTTCAGTTGAAGATTGTGCAGAAAAGGCAAAAACCGCTTCAAAGCGACTTACTTTTCTTTCTTCCTGTTATTTGCTTCCCTTAATCCTGCCTTTCGTAGAGCAATTCTTTTCTGTCTTTCCAACTCTCGCTCAATCTTTCCTTCTGGGGCATATTTGTCTTCCCAATCCTCAGGCTTAAGTATTTTATGCGTTTCAGGATCAAAATGGGGCTGACCATCTGGGAAGATTTTTCCCATATTTGCATCATGCACAAAGTTAAAAATCTCGTAAGGGTCCACTCCGGCTAGCACCAAACTTCCATAAGTAAAATAAAGAAGATCAACTAGCGCATCAACTTCTCCAATCAAAGGGGCTTCATCTTTGGCTTTACGCTTCACTTTGTCGACTGCTTTGTCAATATCCGTATGCAGATTTGCAGCCAGCTCATCAAACTTATCCCTATCACCATTTGCTGAGGCATAGAGGAACTCCACAATTTCTTCTACTTTAAATCCTGCACGATATCCTGCTTCCATAGGAGGAAAAGCCCGTGGAATTTCCTGACTACGCCCATCCATCATCCTGTGAAACTCTTTGACCTTATTAAAGTTTTGATCCCGGGAGATGAAGTTGTTCGTTGTTGAAAAATCAATGAGACCATAATACGCAAGAGCCTTGGCAATGCCATCATGGTTATTGCTTGCCGTAACATGTGTTGCTTTCTCCTTAACGGCTTTTGAAGCATTTCCCATTGCGATACCGTACTCCACATGTGTTAGCATGTCCAAGTCATTTTCTGAATCCCCAAAAGCCATGACTTGATGAAAGTCAAAACCATAATGCTCACCAACTCTTTTGATTCCGCGTAACTTCCCTGAATCGCAGGGAATCATATCTACAGAATAAGGATTACTCCGTGTAATCATCAAATTTGGAAATTCTTTTTCCAGCGTCTTTGTTTCTGACTGGGTAGCAACCATCATCACCTGATATATTGGCTCACGTAGGATATTCAAAAAATTTGACTGAGGCACGACACGGCGCACAATATGCTTGAAACTGTTTCTTGCTATGTCTGAAGTACCAGAAGGTAGTATTCCTGAAATAATACCTGCCATGCGTGTTTCACCAAACTTTAAAAGTTTGGAACCATTAACACCATGGGCTGTTCCAAGGGAGATATCTCGATGATGGTCCTTTGCAAAACGAACAATCTGACGTAAGGTCTTCTTATCAATCTCCTCGGCATGTAAAATATCCTTTGGCGTAAAAATATATTGCCCATTGTAAGTTACAGCAAAGTCTAAATGGAGCTCCTCCATCAAGGGCAGAGTAAAAGCAGGACCTCGTCCCGTAGCAATTCCAACTAATATATCTTTGCGTTTTAATTCATCAATAGCTACTCTTGTACTTGGAGCAATTGCTCTTGTTCCTGTAAAAAGAGTGCCATCTAAATCGAAAAATACTGCTTTTATATCCATTTTCCTGTTTTTTGCCCTATACTTATAAAATTTCTATACTTGTCCTTGTTTTCTGCTTAACTTTTTATACCCTTCAAGAACTCTATCCTACTAATTATACAAGTTTTCCCCTTGAATTTCCATGAATGATGACCATTTTGCACACAAATTTCCCATGTTTCTATGCAGGTTACTATTTTCAAAATAAAATAATCGTTTAACTTGACCCCTTGCAAATATGCTATAATAGAGTTGTTTTGATAGGAGTTTGGAAAGGAAAATGATTGATGAAAAAGATTTTAGTGTTGCATACTGGGGGAACTATTTCTATGGCTGAAGATGCTAATGGTCGTGTAGCTCCGAACGCAGTGAATCCTATGAATGCTGTAAATATGCCTCTTGATTCGATTCACATGGTCTCCGAGGATATCTTTAACCTCCCCAGTCCCCACATTACTCCCAATGAAATGCTGTTGCTTAAGAATCGGATTAATAAAGCTTTTGCTCAAGAAGATTTTGACGGTGTTGTTATCACGCACGGGACAGATACGCTTGAAGAAACAGCTTTTTTCTTGGACTCAACTATTCCACGAGGTAAACCAATCGTCCTAACAGGAGCGATGCGGTCAAGTAACGAACTTGGTACTGACGGTATTTACAACTTCCTCAGCGCCCTTCGTGTCGCTGCTGATGATGCTTCTCACGACCGGGGTGTATTGGTTGTGATGAATGATGAGATACACTCTGCACGCTATGTCACCAAGACACACACAACTAATGTGTCGACTTTCCAAACCCCAACACACGGTCCTGTTGGCTTAGCGACAAAACACAAACTTTTTTATTTCCATACAGACAGTGAAAACCAGCATCTTGATATCTCTTCTGTTCAAGGAAAAGTTCCCATTGTTAAAGCTTATGCCGGTATGACTGGTGAGGTCTTTGATCTTTTTGACCTAAGCAGTCTCGATGGTCTGGTGATTGAAGCACTTGGTGCGGGCAATCTTCCTCCAACAGCTGCACAAAAATTGGGGCATATCCTTGCTATGGACATCCCTGTTGTTCTGGTGTCCCGCTGTTTTAATGGTATCGCTGAACCTGTTTATGCTTATGAAGGCGGTGGTTCTAAGTTGGCGGAGGCTGGTGTCATGTTTGCACCCGAAGTCAATTCACAAAAGGCGCGTATCAAGCTTCTCATTGGTCTAAATGGTGGTCTCCACGGCGAGCAGCTCAAAAATTTTGTTGAAAATTAAGAAAAGAGGAGCTGTGAAAAGATAAAGCAGCCTTTCTCTCCACTCTATAAGACTCATCATATAAATGAACTCTAACAATATTTAGAAAAGTTACTTTTTAGTAACTTTTTTTGCTTGCCCCCTACTCACTAAGGCAAATCCCTTTGGTTTAAGCTAATATTAGGACACCGCTTAGATTCATTAAAGGTGAGTATTGTAAAATGCTATTAAGCTAGCTTAAAAAACACAACAATGGAGGACAACAAAGTGAAATTAAAAGCAATCGTATTAGGGGCAAGCCTGCTCTCTGTATTGGGCGTAAGTTCAATAGTGGCTCATGCTAATATGCAAGAGCAAGGAGCATCCGCAAGCTCAAATGAAGAAATTTTCAAAAAATTTGATGAAATCAAAGCAACAGCGCCCAAAGTTGATATCCAAGAAACTTTAAAAGAAAGCAATGCTCAAGAAATTAGTGGCATGACCGAATATGGAGCAAATGGTGAAGAAACATCGGTTTACTCCCTAGACGGCGAAAAAACATGGGTACAAGATAACAAGTAATAGAATAAACATCTTCTAGTAGAAATCTGGGAAAGATATAAAAACGCTCAACGACTGCCTTCATGTGCAATCGTTAAGCGTTTTTTCAAGCCCTGAATAAAGTCAGTCCTTTTTCGTTAGCACTTCGCTTGCTAGAGCAAAATTTCCAAGAGTTGCTGAACCATTATTTTTAATGCTTGGTGCAACAATATATTCTTCTATCTTGCAAGGGAGGTCCACATAGTTGTTCAGCAGCTGTTCAAACTGCTTATGCACGCGTTCCAGCATATGTTCTTGTCCCATCACACCTCCACCAAAAACAATCTGTTCTGGTGCTAATGTCAACGTTGCATTGACTGCAAGCTGTGCAATGTAATAGGCTTGAATATCCCAAACCGGTGAATCTGCTGGAACGTTCTCTCCACGAATTCCCAAACGTGCTTCAATCGACGGGCCTGCTGCCAAGCCTTCAACGCAATCTTGGTGAAATGGACAAATGCCTGCAAAATCCAAATCACCTGGATGACGTTTGACAAACTGATGCCCCATTTCAGCATGAGAAACAGCCCCAATAAACTTACCGTCCTGTATTGCTCCTCCGCCAATTCCGGTGCCAATCGTAAAGTAAACCAGTGATTTTTTCCCTGTCATGAACATTTCACCATAGGCTGAACTATTGACATCAGTGGTAAATGCCATCGGAATGTCGAGCGCTGTTTTCAGTTTGCCCAGCAAATCAAAGTTTGCCCAGCCCTCTTTTGGAGTTGTAGTAATGAAGCCATAGGTCGCACTGCTCGGGTTGACATCAATGGGACCAAAAGAGCCGATCGCGAGGGATACAACAGGATTTTGCTTGAAAAACTCAATCGTTTTTTCAACGGTTTCATCGGGAGTTGTCGTTGGAATTTGTATAGATTTGACAACTTGATAGTTTTCATTTCCAACAGCTAAGACAAATTTTGTTCCTCCTGCCTCAATCGAACCATAATATCTCGTCATAAAACCTCCTATTTGGTCAGTGTGAGTAGAGCCTCACCTACTTTGACTCTTGTGTTTTCCTTAAGTGGCTGAACTTCAGAAAATTCTGCAGTATTTGTGACAATTACCATGACAGTATCATCAAGTCCTGCATCCTCAATAGCCTTTCTATCAAAGCTTCCCAATAAATCACCTTTTTTAACAGTTTGACCGGCGGTTACCTTTTGCTCAAAACCTTTTCCAGCCATAGACACTGTGTCAATTCCGATATGGAGCAAAATCTCAGCACCTTGGGCTGTTTTTATCCCATAGGCGTGTCCTGTTTCATAGGCAATCATAATTTCACCATCAGCTGGTGCAAAAATTTGACCTTCAGAGGGTTTAACCGCGATTCCTTTTCCCATCACTTCTTTCGAAAATACAGGGTCATTGACAGCGTTGAGCGGAAGAGCTTCACCGTTTAGCGGAGCTGCTATTTCTTGGCTCTCACTCTTTAAGACTGTCACCGTTTCAACTGTTTCGTCCTTCTTTTCCTGTTTTTCAACTGCTGCCTTTTTCACTTCAATGGGTTTTCCGTAAATATATGTTACCACAAAGGCTAATACAAAGCTAATCAGAATTCCAACAAGGAACATCGGAATACTGCCTGCCTTGATGGAAATGAAGCCCAAAATACCAGCAGATCCTAGACTTGCAGCAAGCACATGGAAAAGTCCCATAAACAAGCTGGCAATTCCTGAAGCACCTAGCGCAATAAAGAAAGGATACTTGTACTTCAAGTTCACTCCGAACAGTGCAGGCTCAGTGATACCAAGTAAGGCAGACACACCTGATGGTGCTGCGAGAGCCTTGGTTTTCTTATTTTTTGTGATAAAGAAGATAGCAAATGTCGCTCCAGCTTGTGCCATGTTAGCAGCGGAAGCCACAACGAAGATAAAATCTCCTCCCTGACCTGTTTTTTGAAGATTAGCAATCAGCATCGTTTCGATAGCTGGAAAACTTTGGTGAAGCCCAGTAATGACAATAGCTGAATAGAAAGAACCAAAAATTCCCATTCCAAGCCAACCTGCTATATTGTAAAAACTAACTAAGCCGTTTGTTAAAGCATCCGCAACCGTACGCAGAACTGGTCCCACAATTGTAAAAGATAAAAATCCAGTAATAATAACAGAAAGTAAGGGAGTAAAAGTAAAGTCAACCGCATCATTCAAATGTTTGTGGAAGAATTTTTCCAGCTTAGCCAAGATGTAGGCAATGGCGATGACAGGTAAAACCTGTCCTTGGTATCCTGCTTGTGCTATGTTAAGCCCAAAAATATTCCAGTAAGGCATCGTATTATTTGCCACAGCTTCAGCAACATTGTAACCATTGACGAGACTCGGCATAACAAGAATCATCCCCATCACTGCACCGAGATAAGGGTTCCCTCCAAAGCGTTTTGTCGCAGAATAACCGATCAGGATAGGAAGGAAAGTAAATGGCGCAGCTGCCATTGTATTAATAATTCCTGCTACATCTTTCCAAGCCGGATACATCTCAATCAGAGATTTTGGTCCGAAAAGTCCAGCACTTGTAAATACATTGTTAAGTGCCATAAGAAGACCGCCCGCAACTAAGGCTGGAATCAAGGGAACAAAAATGTCTGACAAGAGTTTAACGAGAGCCATCAATGGACTTTGCCGTTTCTGACTCGCTGCAATCTCTTTCAAATCTGTTGTAGACACCTTAGAAACTCCGGTCATTTTGACAAGTTCGTCATAAACAACGTTAACATCCCCAGGCCCTACAATAATTTGATATTGTCCGGCAGTTTCAAACGTTCCTTTCAAATCTGGATCATTGTCTAAGGCTTCTTGGTCAATTGTGCCACTGTCTTTTACAACCAAGCGCAATCTTGTCGCGCAATGCGCAGCAGCTTGTAAATTATCTCTGCCAACAGCTTTGAGCACCCGCTCTGCAACTTCTTTGTGGTTCATATGTTTATCCTTTCAAAATTCTTTTCATTTACAAAGCTTAGTTTAGCATTTTTCATTTTTTATGTCAAACGTTTATCATATTTAAATTAATCCACCAATCTACAACTTGATTTTATGCGAGAAAACGTTTATCATAAGTATATGGAAAATATGGAAAACACTCAAACTTGGACAAGAAATGAACGTTACAGAAGTTATGACAGCTATTCTGTTGATTATTTAGAAGCTTTGAAGAAGAGCGTGTCTCGCTCTCCTTGGCGCGCTCGTTTTCACATCGAAGCGGAAACAGGACTTCTCAATGATCCCAATGGCTTTTCTTACTATAATGGGAAATGGCATTTATTTTATCAGTGGTTCCCATTTGGTGCGGTTCACGGACTGAAATCATGGGTGCATTTGACAAGTGAGGATTTGGTGCATTTCGAAAAGGACGATGTCCTTTTGTTACCAGATACCACTTTTGACAATGCTGGTGCATACTCTGGCTCCGCCTTACCTATTGATGGAAAACTCTTTCTCATGTATACAGGCAATCATCGTACAAAAGATTGGACACGTATTCCTTACCAACTGGGCGCATTTTTAAACGAAAGAAACGAGCTCAATAAATTAGAGAAACCAATCATCGAACCTGATTTTTCCGAGGTTACTGAACATTTTCGTGATCCCCAAATTTTTAGACATGACGGCTGTATTTATGCTATAATCGGTGGACAAGATTTGCAGGAAAACGGGATTATTAAGCTCTATAAAAATGAAAACAAGGACTTAAGAAGTTGGCAAAAAGTAGACAACTTGAAATTTACAAGTGATAAAATGGGCTATATGATTGAATGCCCAAACTTGGTTTTTATTGACGAAAAACCTATTTTGATTTTCTGCCCGCAAGGACTGGACAAGACAATCAGCGCTTATGACAACATCTACCCAAATATGTACATAGCAGCCGAACATTTTGACGCTGACAGTGCAGAGTTGGTCAATCCCTCAAGATTAAGAAACTTGGATGATGGCTTTGATTGTTATGCGACTCAGGCTTTCAATGCACCAGATGGTCGGGTTCTGGCTATTTCTTGGCTGGGATTACCTGACACAAACTGTGCAACAGATGCTTACGGCTATCAAGGTGCCTTATCCCTTGTCAAAGAGTTGAGCTTAAAAAATGGGAAGCTCTATCAATACCCTGTAGAAGCTCTTAAAAGCCTGCGGCAAGAGGAACAAGATTTAAACTTATCAAAAGTAAGTCTAAAAGAAAATGCCTATGAGTTAGAAATTGATTTTGCTGCGCAAGAGTCAACCGAACTTACCCTAATGGATGGTGCACTTTTGATTAAATTTGATAAGGAATGCAAAAAAGTCACCGTGATTCGTGGCAGTGAAAAACGGCAGGTTGAGGTCAACATTCATCAAGTGAACATTTTTGTTGATGAATCTATTTTTGAGATTTTTATCAATAAAGGAGAAAAAGTCTTATCAGGACGCGTTTTTCCAGATAAAGACCTCAAAACAATTTCTGCGAGTCGTCTAACACAAGTCAAACTTTGGAATTTAGGAAAATAATGGTAAAACTAGAAGACGTTGCAAAAAAAGCGGGAGTAAGTTTAACAACAGCTTCGCGCGTGATTAACCGCAAGGGGTATCTGAGCAGTAATACGATTCAAAAAGTGGAGGATGCTATAGCAGAGTTGCACTATACGCCAAACGCTGCAGCACGAAGCTTGCAAGGGAAATCTTTGAAACTCATTGGTTTGGTTTTCCCAAATATTCAGAATATCTTTTATGCCGAGCTGATTGAAAAAATTGAGCAAGAGCTCTTTAAAAAAGGCTATAAGTCCATGCTTGCCTTGACTGAACACGACAAGCAAAAAGAACGCGATTATCTGTCCCTTCTCTTATCCAATCAAGTCGAAGGCATTATCTATGGCAGTCATAATTTATCACCTGACGAATACAGCAGTATTCAAGCGCCAATAGTCGCGTTCGACCGTCTTCTAACGCCTGAGACAACCGTTGTCGGCCCTGATAATTTTCAAGGAGGGCAGCTTGCAGCGGAAGCACTGGTTCAGACCGGAAGTAAAAAGATTGCCTTTTTCGGCAGTACGGATAACCCTTTCTCCATTACAAATTTGCGGCGGGAAGGCTTCCTTTCTTCTCTTGAAACACAAGGTCTGGAGGCAAGTGTCCTGAACTTTTCTTCAAGTTTAACTGTCACAAGAAAGTCCGCTCAGATTAAGCAAACTTTACTGGAGCATCAATTTGACGGTATCTTTTGCACGGATGATTTAATGGCACTGCTTGTCAAAAACATCGCTCAGGAGCTTCATCAAGAGCCTTATGTTATCGGTTTTGACGGGACAGAGTTCATTCAAAATTATGAAACAAGTCTGACAACCGTCAAGCAACCGATTAGTGACTTGGCAGAACTTCTTGTGGAACTCCTTCTTAAGAAAATTGCCGGTGAGACACTTGCACATAGCTATCAGCTCCCTGTTAAATTACACATTGGCGAATTATAAAAATCAAGAAGGTTTACGGGAGGCTACTTCTGCACGTAGTATCCCTCTTAAGCTAAAAAGGCACATTTTTTGGTTGTTTTAGACAGCCTGCCCTTGATATTGTATATTCACGCTCATTATTGCGATTGTAAAAATATAAAAAAATAGACCGAACTTTTTGGTCTATTTTAGTTTGAAAAAGCCAGCCGTCTTAAACGGTTTCTTTGGCGCTTGTTTGCACAAGCTCTCTTTCTTTGTCTTTATTATACAATTAAACGTTTCTTGCAGAGGTGCTGCAGTTCTCTCCGTGTGCCTTTTTCTTGAATTGAAGAATGTAAGCGCTACAAGAAAGGTTAAAAACTAGAGGTCCATGCGCCGTCTTGGTCACGGAGGATGAGGGCGGGGCGCGGAACATGAAGAGAGGTATCCACAATACCAGCAAGATGCGCCATAAGTCCCCCGTTTGCCCACCATGTAGGAGAAGGCGCAATTATCCACGGTACATTATGCCTAGCCAATGTACGAAGTGCCCAAGTTCCATCCCACCCTGTACCACCCGAACTATTCCTTGAATTACGGTCTGGAAAAGCTAAACCTGAGCCAGAGGCACGTACAACATCAGCCATAGATAGGGCGAAAGCTTTCTTCTCCCCACCCGGAGTATACATGGTGATATCGTCACGCATTGCAGCTGGTACTGAAGGATGATTCAGATCAAACTTCCAGTTGATGTCACCCTCGACCCAGATATCTGTTGGATTATTCACACTGCCACCAGGATCGAGCCAACCACTTGCTGCTGTAGTCCAGAAACCCTCGGGCGCATTGGCAAAATCATCTGGGAATGTTGCTTGAACAGGTTGTACCTGTCGTCTGATGACACTCGGTAGCGCATCATGGAAGTCACGCATTCTACTGTCAATTATGGAGCCGTTGTAACTTGTCGTTCCCTCCGTTCCCCATTGTCCAGCACCAATTCCAGCATTATGTAAAACCAGATGATTTCCTTCACCCTTGTTCTCAAGGTAGCGGTATTGCGTGCCACGCATAGAGAAAATCTGTCCCGGTTCCAGCTCACCAAGGATAGGTAAGCCATTACGCACTTCATCCACCAGTTGCTTGGCAAGGTCGCTGTGGTTTTCGTTACTTCCCTCCCATAGTGCCGACACATCATTATCTGTGTTAGACACCATATTGGCTACAGCCTTAATGCCATAATAATAATCTCCCCGAATCCCGCTTGTCGCAAAGTTAGCCTGATCGAGAAGGAAAGAGGTGGCTTCCTCTGGGAAAAGCAGATTGGCCCAGTAAGCCCAGCCTGTCTGGGGATCCACCACCCAGAAGTTACCGACACGGTCTTGAACGGGCAGGGCATTCCACTG
>NZ_DKXK01000081.1:0-3202 GCF_002492185.1 Lactococcus sp. UBA7128 | reverse complement strand
TGAGTGTTTGATGAGAAAAGGATGCATAACTCTTTCAAAACCCGCCATCCGTAAAATGAAAAAGCTCAAGCCTGTCCTTTCGACAAGTTCTTGAGCTTTTTGCATATCTCTCTTGTTCTAATATTTTCTGAAACGTTGGTAGCGACTTTCTTGCAGTTCTTCTTCTGACAGCTGTGCCAAGTTATGAAGTTCCGTCTGAATAATCTGCTTCAAGTTTTCCATGAGATTTTCTTCGGGAACAATTCCTTCGATAATCCCCATCTTAAGCTGGTCTTCGGCCCTAATCTTCATCAGTTCTCCCGCCTCATCACGCCGTGAACCATCCTTCCAGAGAATGGTCGCAAAACCTTCTGGGGAAAGGACAGAGTACATGGCATTTTCTAACATGTAAACCTTGTTAGCAACAGCTAAAGCTAAGGCACCACCTGAGCCCCCTTCACCAGTGATAAACGTCAACACAGGAACTTTTAAGTCAGACATCTCATATAGATTGCGGGCGATAGCTTCACCCTGTCCACGTTCTTCTGCCTCAATGCCAGGATAGGCGCCAGCAGTGTTGACGAAAGTAAGGATCGGACGTTTAAACTTTTCAGCTTGCTTCATCAGACGTAAGGCTTTTCGATAGCCATTTGGACTGGGTTGGCCAAAGTTCGTCGCTAAATTTTCTTCAAGATTTTTACCTTTTTGAATGCCAATCACAGTAATGGCTTGCCCCTGAAAAGAAGCAATTCCTCCAACAATAGCTTCATCATCTGTAAATTGTCGATCCCCATGAAGTTCAAAAAAATCTGTGAAAAGTTCCGCGATAATATCCCGGACAGCTATACGATCACTGGCACGCGCTTTATTAATAACCTCTGCAATTTCAGACATTTTTCACACCTCCATGAAGTTTCAAAAGTAAGGCCAGCTTTTCACGCAGTTCTTGACGTTTGACAATCGCATCTACAAAACCATGCTTTAAAAGAAACTCTGCCTTTTGGAAATCATCTGGCAAGGTCTGACGTACAGTTTGCTCAATAACACGTCGCCCCGCAAAGCCAATCAATGACTGTGGTTCTGCCAAGATAATATCTCCCAACATGGCAAAAGAAGCCGTCACTCCACCCGTAGTCGGATCCGTTAAAACAGTGATATAGAGCAATCCAGCAGTAGAATGTTTCTTGACAGCTGCGGATATCTTCGCCATCTGCATAAGAGACATAATCCCTTCTTGCATACGCGCCCCACCAGAAGCTGTAAAAATAAGAACTGGAAGCTTTTCAGCTGTTGCCATCTCGAAAAGACGTGTTATTTTTTCACCAACAACTGTCCCCATAGAAGCCATGATGAAGGTCGAGTCCATGATGGCTAGAGCAACCTTCTGCCCTTTAATCCTCGCCATTCCTGTCATGACTGCTTCATCTAAGCCGGTCTTGTCTTTCGTTGCCGCAAGTTTTTCAACATAGTTGGGAAAGTCCAATGGATTCTTACTTTCAATTCCTGTAAACCTTTCTTCAAACGAATCCGCATCCACTAAAAGTTTCAGACGCTCCGGAGCGGTAATCCGGAAGTTATAGCCACAATGTGGGCAGATTTTGCTGGCACCAAGGTCTTGCCTATAGATGCTGTGCTTACAGGCAGGGCATTTGGCAAAAAGTTCATCTGGGACTTCAGGTTTAGTCCTTTCTTTTTGATCCGTCGAACGATTGGGATTAATCTTAATATATTTTTTCTTTTGAAAGAGAGCCAATTATTTCTCCTTTTTATCAAGGTTCAAAAGAGCCTGATATAAACATTTTTAGCAGATATTTATCTGTTTTTTACATCATTTTTATTTTAATTATCTAATTATACACACAAAACTAAAATTCGTCAAGAAGGAGCTAAATGTCCAAAAAAGTGAGTGCCACAGAAGAGAACTGCCTGTCATGCCAGAATAAAAAAACTCGAACAGACTGTCAAATCAAACTGTGATATAATATTAAAAGTTTAACTCTTCTCATCTGTATAGAGGGTTTAAAAATGAGAAAGGAGCAAGTCATGGAAAAGCCGACATTGTCAATCATTGTCCCTTCCTACAATGAAGAGGAAACCCTTGAGCTGTTTGTCGATGAGGTCAATGCTCAAACTTTAGATTTACCTCTAGACAAAACCTTTTATTTTATTAATGA
This sequence comes from Lactococcus sp. UBA7128, assembly GCF_002492185.1. Classification (NCBI taxonomy): domain Bacteria; kingdom Bacillati; phylum Bacillota; class Bacilli; order Lactobacillales; family Streptococcaceae; genus Lactococcus; species Lactococcus sp. UBA7128. Next base: position 1,049 of record NZ_DKXK01000081.1, on the reverse strand, counting down.
TGGTTCTTCCGATCGGACACTTGACGTGATTAAGTCGCTCTGCAAAAAACATTCCAACATTAAATATATAAGTTTTTCTAGAAATTTCGGCAAAGAAGCCGCTCTTCTGGCTGGGCTACGTGTAGCCACAGGTGACTATGTTACGGTTATGGATGCTGACTTGCAAGACCCTCCCCATATGCTCAATGAAATGTATGCCAAGATTTTGGAGGGTTATGATATTGTTGGAACACGGCGCATTTCACGCAAGGATGAACCCTTTATCCGCTCTCTCTTTGCAAAAACTTTTTATAAGATAATCAATAAAATATCAAGCACGCAGATGGTTGACGGGGCGCGAGATTATCGTCTTATGACTCGGCAGGTAGTGGATAGTATTTTGGAACTTCCCGAGCACAATCGCTTTTCCAAAGGCTTATTCTCCTGGGTAGGTTATGATGTGACATACTTAGAGTACAAGAATGTAGGACGTGTCGCGGGAAAAACCTCCTGGAGCTTTTGGGGACTGCTTCACTACTCCATCGACGGTATCATTAATTTTTCCGATGCACCTCTGAGTTTGGCTACATTTATTGGGCTTATCAGCTTTTTAATTTCTGTTTTAATGAGCCTTTTTTATACCTTGAAAACCCTGCTCTGGGGTGAAGTTGTTCAAGGTTTTCCGACACTCATTATCCTTATCTTGATGCTTGGTGGTTTGCAACTTCTCTCTCTAGGTATCATTGGAAAGTACTTGTCCAAGGTCTTTCTTGAGACGAAACAACGTCCCAATTACTTTATCAAAGAAGATAATATCGAAAAATAATATCATTCAACAGTTAATAAATAAGGTCTGATTTAAAAGGCCTTATTTTTTTGTTTCTCTGGGGATGATAGCTGCTCTACTGCTGAACTCTCCAGCTTTGTGACTCTCTTTACTCCTTGTGCTCACCGCTAATATTTTTTGACATTTTTAGAAGATGTTGATAAAATAATATTGTGAGAAAATAATGTTGTTTTCTCACTTTTGCTTGGCGTGTTTTCTTATAAAGTAAGGTAATAATTTTTTA
>NZ_DKXK01000082.1:0-6044 GCF_002492185.1 Lactococcus sp. UBA7128 | reverse complement strand
CTACTATGGCATTCATGTCGAGAGCGGACTGGTGAGTCCTGACCAGCATGAGGAGTTCCTCAATGACGGGGAGCAACACCATGCGGAGCTGGAAGACCTTCTCCAAGGTATCCAGAACGGAGTGATGTACGATGACGGACAGAACCCATTGCCTAACGAAGACAGTGCACCAGATGCTTTTGACTTCTCAACCATGCGTCCGGGCCGTATCTTTACCATGGCAGGTGAGCAGTACCGTTACCTTGAAAACATGGGTTCTGGCAACCATATGATTATCCGGAATAATGTGATTACCGAGATTTCATTTGTACAGCAAGAAGAGGAACTGGATTCTTGGTATGACTCTCTTCATTCAGAAGTGAGAGCCAGAGTTCAGCCTGTAGCTAATAACTTCATAACGGGAAGTGTTCCAGATGATGTTGTTACATTTGATGGTGGTGTGCGATGGATTCCCAATAATCTAGAAGGTGAGGTTGCGGCAGATGTGACAACAATTGTCCAAGGAGCAGGTGGTAGTCCACGTGCGTTTGCACTTTCCTTAGCTGATGTTACACGCCTATCTGGACTTGGACAAGCATTTCCTAACTCCTTGGGACGTACGGCGACGAACAGTAACTCGTGGTGGTTACGGACACCTGGGGCTCCCGGATTTGCTTGGCATGTGAATTTCCAGAGACCAGGACAGTTGTTCGCTAGTAATAATGTATCATTTACCCACCCTGTGCGTGGTATTCGCCCTGCTATAATTATCAATCAATCCAACTAAAGCAGTCAAACTCCAAAACAAAAATCACTCAATAAGGCATCCTTATAAGCCAAGTATTGAGTGATTTTTAGGGTTTTATCTGAGTTTTTAATCAATATCGCGACTCAGGTCAACTTCTTCAAGGGGGATGAGCTTCGTCTTCTTAACAATTTTATAAGAAAAATATAAAACAAGGAAAAGTGGCAGCGCCAAGTAAGTGGTAACAATGTTTTGCACGCTCATCGTGACAGTGGTGATTTGACCGATAACGATGATGATTGAGAGGATTAAGGCAATAATTGGGCCGATGGGGAACCATTTGGCATGATAACCCAACTCAGAAAGATGATGTCCTTGCTTAATAAAAGCACGGCGGAAGCGAAAATGGCAAATCGCAATACCAATCCAAGCCAGAAAGCCAGATAAACCAGAGGCGGCTACGAGGTAGAAGTAAATTTCTGTTCCGAAGATACTGGTCAAGAAAGCTAAAAGACCAATGGCTACAGTGGCTAGGATAGCAAAGATGGGAACACCAGTGCTTGTGTTTGTCTTTGCAAAAATCTTTGGTGCATGTCCTTCCTTAGCCATACCGAAAAGCATACGAGAAGCAGCGTAGAGCCAAGAGTTAGCAGAAGAAATAACAGATGTTAAAATGACAGCATTCATAACAGAAGCGGCAGCAGCTAAACCAGCACGCTCAAACACTAGAGTAAACGGAGAAACGGTAATGTCGTTTTGAGCAGCAGCACGGAGAAGACTAGGGTCTTTATAATAGACTAAAGCTCCAACGACAAAGATAGATAGGAAGTAGAAAATGAGGATACGCCAGAAAACTTGTTTGATTGCTGAAGGTACATTTTTTTCAGGATTTTCAGATTCACCAGCTGCAATACCAACGATTTCGGTACCTTGGAAAGAGAAACCTGCAATCATGAAGACGGCAATCATTCCTCCGATACCGCCAACAAACCCGTGATTTCCTCCAGCAGAAAGGTTACGTGCCACATCGGGTTTATAACTCATAATCCCGAAAATTGTTGCGAGACCAATCACGATAAAGGCAATAACGGCAACAACTTTAACCGTAGCCATCCAAAACTCTGCTTCACCGTAAGCCTTGGCAGAAATCAAGTTGACCAATAGGATAAGACCAATAACTATGGTAGACCAAATCCATGTAGGGACATGTGGCAACCAGAATTGCATAATTACACCGACTGTAGCAGCCTCAACAGCCACAGTGATTGCTGAGTTGAACCAGTAGTTCCAGCCCATGGCAAAGCCGAAAGCCTCATCAACATAACGGTCAGCAAAGGAAGCAAAGGAACCAGATAGTGGCAAGTAAGAAGCCATTTCACCGAGAGAAGTCATCAAGAAGAAAACCATGAGACCTATAGCTCCATAAGCAACAAGGGCGCCAAAAGGACCAGCTTGAGATATTGTGGCTCCTGAAGCAACAAATAACCCCGTACCGATAGTTCCCCCTAAAGCAATCATGGTTAAGTGGCGATGTTTGAGCCCCCGTTTTACTTGTGTGGTTGTCGTGGGTCCGTTGTTTGCAGTATTATCCATTACTTCTCTCCTAAATTTATGAATATTAATACAAAAAAGCAATCCCGAGGGATCACTAAACGTCAGAAAGGATTTTTATCCGAATAGCGCATCGTGTCTATACTAAGAGTCTAGCTAGACTACGACAGTTTAACAAGTATTTCTCGTTAAACCAAGAAAAGGTATTGAGTTTAACTTTTCTTTCGGCAACCGCTCCTGGGTCAAACATCCTAGCTTACTCAAGCTCCGTTCGACTTATTATTGGCTGCGACCTCTATCGTTTATTAAGTATTTATGAATATTTTAGATTAATTTGAGAGGCTTGTCAAGGATAAAGCTGAAAAAAGTGTATAATTATGCAACTTTGCTTGTTGGTTATAAATAATGCGAAGTGTTTGTTTTAGAAACTAAAAAGAGTTATAATAGAAGGTAGATGAGCACGCTTTCATCTGAATTATATCGGGAGGTGGTTTGTTATGGCATTTACCCCAAAATATGTATCTCCAACTTACGCAGGAGAAAAAATTGTACGCGTAACACGCAGCCAAGAAGGAGAAGTAACACACTTATTCCAACGCTTTGATAACCAATGCAAACTGCATTTTATTGTGAAAAAACTTGGCTACTATCAGTCGAAAGAAGGTGAGTACCGCTACATTCCAGCTAATGTGCTCGATGTTGTAGCTTGATAAATAAAGAAAGGTGAAAAATCTTCTGCATGTGCAGAGGGTTGTTTTCTTTTGGTTTCGTTTTAAGATTTCTACGAGAAGGGACACGGAAGTTTCACAAGCTCTGAGAAATTCCCCCTTTTCTTGAATAACTTTTACACTTGAAAGAGTAAAATACCTTCGAAGCGGCTCTTTTTAAGAAAAATGTGCGTACACTACAAGTGCTTCTAAATCAGTGTTTCGAGATAGTTATTATAGTTTTTTAATAAGCCGTGAAATTTCTGTGATAGGAGTGGGGCAGCTTGCAAAAAAACTGCTAATCTGATAGAATATATACTTGTGAGTAAAACTCATAACTTACACAGGCTCCAACCTGTGTCATTAGTCCAAAAGGAGGAAAAATCAATGACAAAATACGAAATTCTTTATATTATTCGTCCGAACATTGAAGAAGAAGCAAAGAAAGCTCTCGTTGAACGTTTCGATAATATCTTGACTGACAACGGTGCTGTGAATCTTGAGTCTAAAGACTGGGAAACACGTAAACTCGCTTACGAAATTCAAGATTTCCGTGAAGGTATCTACCACATCGTAACTCTTGAAGCGTCTACTGATTCAGCGGCTTTGAGCGAATTTGACCGTCTTGCTAAGATTAACGGCGATATTCTTCGTCATATGATCACTAAAGTAGAAGCTTAATTCTGGTTTAGCTGGACAAAATTAAAGGAGAGACATCATGATTAATAATGTTGTTTTGGTTGGACGCCTTGTGCGTGACCCTGAACTACGTTACACACCGCAAAATACTGCGGTTGCTACATTTACGCTTGCTGTTAACCGCCGTTTTAAAAATGCGCAAGGCGAACGTGAAGCTGATTTCATCAACTGTGTCATCTGGCGTCAATTTGCTGAGAACTTGGCAAATTGGGCGAAAAAGGGTGCCTTAATTGGTGTGACAGGTAGCATTCAAGTGCGGAATTATGAGAACAAAGAAGGTCAACGTGTTTACGTGACTGAGGTATTGGCGGATAACTTCCAAATGCTTGAAAGTCGTGCCGTGCGTGAAGGTGGAAGTGGTTCATACAGTGCACCACAACAGCAACAACCGCAAAACAGTACATTTGCTGGAACGAGCACAGCAAGTACTGCGACACCTGATTTTGGTCGTGATGCTGATCCTTTTGGTGGCTCACCGATGGAAATTTCTGATGATGATCTTCCATTTTAATAGTCTGTTGCAGAGGGAGTTAAGGCTCTTCTTTCCAACACGAGTGGGCTGCTAAGCCTCTTATTAGTTTCACAGAACGCTGATAGTACTTTTCTGTGAAACATCATAAAATAATAATATAAGGAGAAACACACTATGGCTTTTCAAAAACGTGGTGGCTTCAAACGCCGTAAAAAAGTTGACTTTATCGCAGCTAACAAAATCGAAGTTGTTGATTACAAAGACACTGAACTATTGAAACGTTTTATCTCAGAACGTGGTAAAATCTTGCCACGTCGCGTAACTGGTACTTCAGCTAAAAACCAACGTAAAGTGGTTACAGCTATCAAACGCGCACGTGTTATGGCTCTTTTGCCATTCGTAGCTTCTGACGAAAACTAAAGATATAAAAAAAGATACCAGAGGGTGTCTTTTTTCGTACTCTAACTTTGATTTTTTGAGTACCATCCCGTATATTATAACGGTTAAGCTCCTCGCTTCCAAAACTTATGTAAGGGTGACTCCACTCAGTCTTGTTTGACTTTATGTTATACTAGAAATGAAAGAAGCCTTTTTGCAAGACGGCTATATGGTTAAGCTGCCAAAGGAATTGCAAAAATTAGCTTTAGTTACAAGTTGAGCTCTTGGGATGAGTAAATAAATATCTGATACAGAAGCATTTCTAAAAAATATTGAATGAGAGTGCGAAGGATTTATACAGTGTGCCAAAGATGTAGCTCCTTTAAAAAACGGTCTTCCCTGCTGAAGAAGAGGTGAGACAAAAGAGAGTTTGAAAAGCACATGATTGGTTGGGCATTAGAAGAATGTTATATATGACTGAACCAGAGCAAGGTTTCCGCGTAATCTCGCAGACCTACAAATGATTAGGAAAAAAGAGAAGTTAAGAAATTAAAAGCAATGATATGGATTATAATTCTACTTTTTAGTTTCCTGTTTTATGGGATTTTGCTTGAACCACACTTTATGCGTGTACGGGAAGTGAAAATCTCAGATAGGAAAGGATTAAAAGTTGCACATTTTACAGATACGCATTTTAACTGGCACACCCGGCCATACCGATTTTATAAATTTTCGAAGCATATAAAGCAGAATCAGCCTGACTTGATTTTGTTTACAGGTGACTTATTTGACAAGGTAAGCTGGGCTCAAAAGCACGAGAGAAATAAAGTTAAAGAAATTCTGGCGGATTTAGATGCTCCTTTGGGGAAATTTGCTATTTTGGGCAATCATGATTTTTCGGAGGAGGGACATCCTAACTACATAAGAAGCTTTCTGGAAGAGTCAGGATTCACAGTACTTACAAATCAGTCTGTACGGGCAGGAGATGTATCATTGACGGGGCTTGCTGACTTGCGCGAAGGTCAGCCAAATTTTGGGATGTTACCTGAGCAAGCGGAGTTTTCCCTTTTAATGATTCATGAGCCGGATACGATTTTACAGGTTGAACATCCGGAACAGTATGATTTGGTAGTTGCAGGGCACAGCCACGGTGGTCAAATCCGTCTTGGAAATTTTCGTTTGCGTAATGATGGCTCTAAAGCTTATGACTCTGGTTTATATGACTTAGGGGGAAACACGAAACTCTTTGTCAATGCAGGAATAGGCTTGACTTTTTTACCTATAAGGTTTGGTGTACCTCCAGAGATAGTGTATTATGAGATTTAAGAAAAAACGTCCAAAGGTGCAGTATATACACCGCATGGGCGTTTTTCTCATCAAACACTCATTTCATTTGACCTTTTTTATACTATAGACTCAGAAAGTAAACGTAACATTAGAAATGTATATGTAATGAAAAATCTAAACCACACGTTACGTCAAAGGAGGAGTTTATGACACCAGAAAAGAAAAA
>NZ_DKXK01000074.1:0-45400 GCF_002492185.1 Lactococcus sp. UBA7128 | reverse complement strand
ATTGATAACAACTGGGGGAACCCGGGACCAGAGGAGAATGTCCAACCCGACCAAATCAACTTTAGCCTCATGGCACCGGGGACCATCTTTACTATGGCTAATGAGCGGTACCGTTATTTGGAGAATATGGGGAACAGTAACCATATGATTATCCGTGAAGATGCCATTCGTCATGCACGCTTTCATAATCAAGACACTTTCAATAACACATGGTATGGCAACCTTGATCCCGCAGTTCAAGCTATGGTTCAGCCTGTAGCAGATCACTTTGATACAGGAAGCGTTGCGCTTGAAGGCTTAACATGGTCAGACAACTCTGCTGTGAATATTCCAACTAACCTGCATGAGTTTCCAGCAGTTGATGAAGATATAACTCAGGTTGATCCGAGTGGAACGCCACGTGCATTTTCTCTGTCCATGGCAGATGTAATACGTATTTTTGCTGACAGAGGCTCCCGTACTATATCTGTGCCCAGAACAGCTTTTTGGATGCTTCGTACTCCTGCAGCACCAGGAAATGGTTGGCTTATTTCTATGGGAGGCTGGTTTACTGGGGATTTGGCTGATACATGGGGTGGTTCTGCTGGTGGCACACGCCCGGCCCTCATCGTCAGACAATAAAACTGATTAAATTCACCTAAAATTAAAAAATCACTAAACAGGACATATTTATATGCCAAGACAAGTGATTTTTTTGTTTCTCACATTTTAACATTTGTAAGGAAGAGGGACTATGGTGTAATGAGCTATGGTTTTCATAAATTCCATGTTAATTCTGCTTATGATATAATAAAAAACACAGTTTGACAATTGAAACAGCTGCTCTAAGATAGGGAGACGTAGACTTATCTGGAATTTATTTGAATTGGAAAGAGGGTTTCAAAATGAATGATTTAGAGGAAAAAAAGTTAATCAGAGAAGCAACGGTAGCGGATGCAAAGCATTTAAGAGATATTACTGCTGAGCAATTAGGTTATGAGGTTTCCGCTGAATTGCTAGCAAAACAGCTGGAAAAATTAACCGCAGATAAGGAAAACCACTTTATCAGGGTTTATGGAAGCGCAGTTCCAATGGGCTATATTCACGCTGAGTTGTACGAGAGTATTTATTCTGAACCCATGTTTAACATCTTAGGACTCGCAGTCGCTAAGGGACATGAAAATCAAGGCGTGGGCAAGGCCTTACTGTTGGAGCTGGAGAGAGAAGCTAAACGAAGAAACCTGTGGGGGATACGCTTAAATTCTTCAGATAAGCGTAGACAGGCACATGAATTTTATGCGCATCTGGGTTATCATTCAGATAAATCACAGAAAAGGTTTTTGAAGATGCTGTAGGATGTCTCGGGCCTTTTAGATACAGTGAAAAAGTTGGGCAGTGATAAAATAACTGCCAGAAGCTATTGATTTATCAATAGCTCGCAGTTTTATCGTGAGGTTAAGAGCTCTACTGAATGCTATGCAGTAAGTAAAAGTACAGCTAAACTAAAGATGAGTGCGCGAAAAGGGCGGACAAGTCGGACACCGCTCTATGAAACCAAAAAATTTTATTGCTGAGAGAAGTCGCAGACTTTGTCAATCAAGAGGAATGATCGCTGGGGATTCTTCGATAGAAAAATTTCAATCAAGAATTTAACTGCAGTTTAAAGCTGTACCTCTATACCTATAAAGCAGGAAAAGAAATGAAAAAAATATTAATCGTATTAACAAATGTAAATAAATTTCCTACAACTCATGAAGCTACAGGCTTATGGCTAGCTGAAGCAACGGAGTTTGTAAGTGAAGTACAAAAAGCAGGCTATCAAGTAGATTATGTTAGTCCACTAGGCGGATACGTGCCAATTGACCCAAGAAGTTTGAAATCCTTTTATGCGGATAGTGAAACATTTGAAGTCTACAGCTCAGTTGATTTTCAGAGGCGTGCCTTATCCCATTCACTTCATCCAGATCAGATTAAACCTGAGCAATATGCTGCGATCTATTATACTGGTGGACATGGTGTAATTTTTGACTTCCCAGATAATCAAGAACTCCAAAACATAGCAGAAAAAATTTATCAGAGCGGCGGTTATGTCACTTCAGTATGCCATGGTGTTTGCGGCTTGCTTAATTTGAAAACATCTAATGATGAATTTTTAATTGCACATAGAACACTTACAGGGTTTACGCAACTTGAAGAACTGTTGAGTGGAAAAAATAAGCGCGTACCATTTGGAACGGAGAGAGAAAGTAAAAAAAGAGGTGCTCATTTTGTTAAAAAGCGCCCATTTGCATCATTTGCAGTACAAGATGGACAGCTGATTACAGGTCAAAATCCGATGTCAGGTAGAGCGGTGGCTAAACTACTGCTGAAAAATCTAGAGTAGCTGTATTTTGATGGATGAATGTTGTATTTGACGTGTGCTGACTTTGAGTTAAACTGTAATCATAAGTTCTGCTGTGGTGTAACGAGTGAATCTAAAATTCTAACCCTATGGAGCGAGGCGACTGTGTAAGACTTACACAATCGCTTTTTTCTTTTATAATTTGAAAGTCCTATTGTGCTGTTTAAGGAATGGTGCTAGTGCTAACCCATGCAGCTTTTATAATTCAAAGTGATATGTTACAATTGAATTAATAAAAATTACATTTTGTTACACAAAGTGGATGTGGCGTCTAGACTTTGCTAGAATAGATTGTAAACAATAAGTGAGGTTAAAGAGATGCCTGAACGTGGTTTATTAATTGTCTTTTCTGGTCCTTCAGGAGTTGGAAAAGGTACTGTCCGTGCGAAAATTTTTGAAAATGAAAATAACTTTGATTACTCTGTCTCAATGACAACGCGTCCACAGCGACCTGGTGAAGTGGATGGAAAAGATTATTATTTCCGTACGCGCGAGGAGTTTGAAGAAATGATTCGTAAAGGGGAAATGCTAGAATATGCTGAATATGTAGGAAATTATTATGGCACACCCTTGACCTATGTCAATCAAACTTTAGACGAAGGCAAAGATGTTTTCCTTGAAATTGAGGTTCAAGGTGCGCTTCAAGTGAAGGAGAAGGTTCCAGATGGTGTATTTATTTTCTTGACTCCTCCAGACTTGGAAGAATTACGCGGCCGACTTGTTGGGCGTGGCACAGATAGCGCTGAAGTTATTAATAATCGGATGAAAAAAGCTAAAGAAGAAATTCGTTTAATGAGTGAGTATGATTATGCTGTAGTTAATGACAAAGTTGAACTTGCTGCTGAACGTGTCATTAAGATTATCGAGGCCGAACACTACCGTGTGGATCGTGTAATGGAGCGTTATGCGCATATGATTGATAAATTGGATGAAAACGTTTAGATAACCAATATAAGGGGTGTCAACTCACAGGAGTGCTTACTGGCATAATCTAAATAACCTATAAAAAGAGGAAAGAGGAAACTGATATGATGTTAGAACCTTCAATTGATAAATTGCTACAAAATGTAGATTCAAAATATTCACTTGTCGTTTTGGAAGCAAAACGTGCGCATGAGTTGCGTGACGGTGAACGTCCTACGATGGAATTCAAATCTGTTAAACGTACGTTACAGGCTTTGGAAGAAATTGCTGAAGGTAGAGTAACCATCCACCCTTCGCCAGATGCAAAGCGTGAAACATTGAAAGAAAAGCGTGAACTTGAACGTCTTCAACAAAAGATGGCTGAAAAGCTTATTCGCGAACAGATCGCTAAGGAAGAGGCTGAGGAAGAAGCAAAACAAAAAGGAAATCGTGCAGCCAAAGCTGCAGCTGCGGCAGCAGAATAACAGGTATAGAAAAAGCTTTCAAAGGTTTGGATTTAAAACTTTTGAAAGCTTTTTTCAACAATCTAAAGTTTACACGTGTTCTTATCTTTTTGTTATAATTTATATATTAGATTCGCGTAGAAAAGACAAAAGCAGAGGAGAAAAATGTTGAAAAAAACGGCTAAAATTATTGTAGATGTTCCTCTGATGCAGACAGATAAGCCATTTTCTTATGCAATTCCTAGAAACTTAGAAAATCTGATTGAAACAGGGATGCGTGTTCATGTTCCTTTTGGTACAGCGAACCGTTTGGTTCAAGGGATTGTTATTGATTTTTCAGAGGAAGAAGATTCAGAGCTTAAGGAAATTGCAGAGCTTTTAGATGTAGAACCGGTTTTGACAGCAGAACAACTGAGATTAGCGGATGAAATGCGACATACTGTTTTCTCATATAAAATCTCTTGTCTAAAAGCGATGCTGCCTAATCTCCTTAATTCAAGTTACGATAAAATCCTAACAGATTCAGAGGGAATTCAAAGGAAATGGAGCTTACTGAACGAAAGTCAAAAAATAGAGGCTTTGAAAGAAGTCAAGTCAGGACATTTGAAAGTAAGTTACTCTGCAAGGTCTAAAGAAAATAAAAAAATAGAAAAATACGTGAAAGCCAGTGCAAAATTGGCTGACTTTAAAATCGGTAAGGCAGCAAAAAAGCGCGCCGAATTGAAAAGCTATCTTTTGAATCAAGAAGAGATGATTCGTCAGAAAGACCTTCCTTTCTCCTCTGCTGTCATCAAGTATTTTGTGGATAATGAGCTTGTAGAGGTAACGCAAAAGGAAGTCTCTAGAACAGCAGCCATGTTTGAGGCTGTAACCCCTGATAAGTCCAAAGTTCTAAATGAAGAACAAGCGCTTGCCTTTAATGCCATCATTGAGTCTGCAGACAAACCATTTTTGCTTGAGGGTGTGACAGGCTCAGGGAAAACGGAGATTTATTTGCAGGTGATTGAGCATACACTAAGAGAGGGAAAGACAGCGATTATGCTGGTTCCGGAGATTGCGCTAACACCACAAATGTCCAACCGCTTCATTGCCCGTTTTGGGGAAAAAGTTGCCATCATGCATTCTGGCTTATCAGATGGGGAAAAATATGACGAGTGGCGCAAGATAAAGGAAGGCCATGCACAAGTTGTTGTGGGGGCACGTTCCGCAATTTTTGTTCCTTTGGAAAATATTGGAGTAATCATCATTGATGAGGAACATGAAACGAGTTATAAACAGGATTCTAACCCACGTTATCATGCAAGAGATGTTGCGCTGTTGCGTGCGAAATATCATCAAGCGCGTGTGATTCTGGGTTCTGCCACACCAAGCTTAGAAAGCCGAGCGCGTGCACAAAAAGGGGTTTATCACTTGTTAACGCTTAAACACCGTGCAAACGAACAAGCACTCTTGCCTGAGGTACAAATCGTAGATATGCGGAGCCACCTTAGCGATCAGTCAGCCAATTTTTCGGATATTCTTTTGGAAAAAATTCGGGAGAAGGTTGAGCGAAAAGAACAAGTTATTTTAATGCTCAATCGCCGAGGCTACAGTTCTTTTGTAATGTGTAGAGATTGTGGTTTTGTGGTTGGGTGCCCTAACTGTGACATTTCTTTAACTCTACATATGGATACAAAGACGTTAAATTGTCATTACTGTGGTCATCAAGAGGCGATTCCACAAGTTTGTCCCAACTGTAACGGTCGCAAAATTCGCTATTATGGTTCAGGGACTCAGAAGGTTCAGGAAGAACTAGAAAAGCTGCTTCCAGAACTACGTATTTTACGAATGGATGTGGACACAACAAAGACAAAGAATGCGCATGAAAAGATTTTAAGAAAGTTTGGAGAACATGCTGCTGATGTACTTCTAGGAACGCAGATGATTGCTAAAGGTTTGGACTTTCCTAATGTGACCTTGGTCGGAGTGATTAATGCGGATACAGGATTAAATTTGCCCGACTTTCGCGCCAGCGAACGAAGCTTTCAGCTGCTGATGCAAGTTGCGGGACGTGCAGGTCGTGCAAATAAAAAAGGAGAGGTTATCATTCAGACCTTTAATCCGGGACATTATGCGGTTAAATTAGTCGCAGCTCAGGATTACGAAGCTTTTTACCGTCAAGAAATGTATTACCGTCAACAGTTAGCTTATCCTCCCTATTATTTTACTGTACAGATTTTGGTGAGTCACAAGGATGAAGATATCGTAGCCAAAAAAGCTTATGAAATTGCAAGTTTGGTGAAAGGGAAGCTATCAGATAAGGCTAAGGTTTTAGGACCGACTCCCAAACCTATTGCGCGTACTCATAATCTGTATCATTATCAGATACTGGTGAAATATCGCTTTGAGGCTCAACTAGAAGAAGTCTTGAATCAGGTTCTTGATTTAACACAAAAACGAGAAAATAAAAATTTACGTGTTTTAATTGACAGTGAGCCTCAAAGCTTTGTGTAAAAAGGATAAATTATCTTAGCTGCACACTACAAAGTGAGGAGAAGAATCTATTTCAGTCAGTTTTCACAGCTGCCTTTCTAAATGAGGGAGGGTATCTGTTAGTGTGTTATAATAAAAACGCCTTAAAGCATGATATGGAGCATTTGTGCTTTGGGGCGTTTTTCAGATATTAATGCAAGAAAAAATTCGTTTGCTGGGTGGAGGTTGCATTTTTTCGATATGAATATTTTGATACAAAGGGGGAAATACAGGAAGGCAAAATGACAGTGATAGTATTAGCTGGAACGATTGGAGCTGGCAAAAGTTCACTTACCAAGATGCTGGCAGAAGAGTTGGGGACAGAAGCTTTTTATGAAAGTGTAGAGGACAATGAGGTTCTGCCTCTGTTCTATCGAGAGCCACAAAAGTATGCTTTTCTACTGCAAATTTATTTTTTGAACAAGAGATTTGAGTCAATAAAAAGCGCACTTCTGCATGACAATAATGTTTTGGATCGCTCTATTTATGAAGACAGTTTACTTTTTCATCTGAATGCAGATTTAGGTCGGGCTACAGCAATCGAAGTAGAGGTTTATGACTCTTTATTAAAACACATGTTAAAAGAAATCGAGAACCTAACTTTTAAGAAAGGTCCAGATCTTTTGGTTCATGTCAGTGTATCTTTTGAGAAGATGTTGGAACGGATACAAAAACGTGGGCGGGAATTTGAACAGTTAGACTATGATTCCTCACTGTATGAGTACTACAAAGAGCTGAATGTAAGATATGAAAAATGGTTTGCCTCCTTCAATAGTTGTCCTAAAATGCAAATTGATGGAGATAAATATGATTTTGTAGAAGATGAAGCTGCTAGAGCCTTTGTTATACAAGAAATTAAGAAGAAATTAGCAGAAATTGAGGATGAAAAGCACAAATGATTTTAGGCGAGGAATAGGAGCCCACTCTTTCTGTTCGATCTAGCTTGTTTATATTTTTATTCCCTATACTTTTTTGTGAATTAGGCATGTGAAAAGAAATAGAAGTTAAGAAAGTGTTATAATTAATGACAGACACTTTACTTAAAAAGTTATATGAGACGTAAAACAGGAGGATGAAAAGTACAGAAGCTCTATTTTTTCTTAGACGTCAGTTCAGGAGATTTAAAAGAAGACTGACAAGAAAGGATAGAGTTGCTGTGTAAAATGACACGATGAAAAAAACAAAAATAATTTTTATGGGAACTCCCCAGTTTTCACAAACCGTTTTGAAAGGTTTAATTGATAGCCAAAAGTATGAGATTTTAGCCGTTGTCACACAACCTGATCGTAAGGTGGGACGTAAGCAAGAATTGCGTCAAACTCCAGTGAAAGAGTTGGCGCTTCAAGCAGGCTTGAAAATTTTACAACCAGAAAAATTATCGGGCTCTCCCGAGATGGAAGAACTTATGGCCTTTGGCTCACAGGGCGCAGGGATTGTAACGGCAGCTTTTGGTCAATTTTTGCCTGGGAAATTGCTCGATGCCATGTCTTTTGCAGTCAATGTTCACGCCTCCCTGCTGCCTAAATACCGTGGTGGAGCTCCTATCCATTATGCAATTATGAACGGTGAGAAAGAAGCAGGTGTAACCATTATGGAAATGGTTAGAAAAATGGATGCAGGGGATATGGTCGCTAAAGCTTCTATTCCTATTTTAGAAGAAGATAACGTGGGCACAATGTTTGAAAAATTAGCCCTTGTAGGCCGTGACCTTCTCCTCGAAACGCTTCCCCTGTATGTTGCTGGCGAAATCAAACCGCAAGCGCAAGATGAAAGTCAAGCGACATTTTCGCCCAATATAAGTCCAGAAGAAGAAAAAATTGATTGGACAAAAAGCAACCGTCAAATCTTTAATCAAATTCGGGGGATGAATCCTTTCCCAGTAGCACACACAACATGGAACGAAGGACGTTTTAAAATTTACGATAGCCGGTCAGTCAACACGGACAAGCACGGACATCCTGGTGAAATCATTGATAAAACAAAAAAAACACTTTTGGTAGCAACAGGTTCAGGAGCTTTAGAGCTTCTTGAAGTACAGCCTGCCGGAAAACCGAAGATGGATATCGTAAGTTTTCTCAATGGTTTGGGACAGAAAGTAAGTATAGGTGATCAGTTTGGCAAATAATGCAAGACAAGTCGCACTTGATGTGCTCAATGACATTTTTGGAAATGATGCCTATGCCAATATTGCCTTAGATAGAACTTTACGTGAGGCAGATCTTTCGGACTTGGATCGTCATTTTGTAACAGCTTTGGTCTATGGTGTGGTTTCTAAAAAAGGACTGTTGGAATGGTATTTAGAGCCCTTCTTAAAAAAAGCACCAAAGCCTTGGGCTAAGATGCTTTTGATCATGACGATATACCAAATCCTTTTTATGGATAAGGTGCCGACCTCAGCAGCTGTTGATGAGGCGGTAAAAATTGCTAAACGTAAAGACGGACAGCAAGCAGGGAACTTTGTCAACGCTGTTCTGCGCCATTTTATGCGTTCAGAACGAAAAAATGAAGAACCCAAAACTTGGGAAATTAAATATTCAATGCCTAAACTTTTATTAGATAAAATGGTTAGACAGTTTGGAGGGAAACGCACAGGCCAGATTCTCGAAAGTTTAGAAAAGCCAAGCAAGGCAAGTCTCCGTATGATTGATCCAAATGTCATCCTTCCTGGTACCAGTGCTTCAAAGCTTTCTCCTGTTGGACGTGTTGCGGAGCATGGACATTTTTCACATACACCAGAATTCATGGAGGGGAAATTCACGATTCAGGATGAAACAAGTCAATTAGTAGCGCCCCAACTTGAACTAAGGGGGAGTGAGCGTGTGCTTGATGCTTGTGCTGCTCCTGGTGGAAAAACGACGCATATTGCACAATATCTGGATACGGGTCATGTTGTGGCCTGTGATTTGTATGACCATAAACTGAAACTTATCGAAGACAATGCAGAACGTCAAGGGGTTTGGGAGAAAATTACAACCGTTAAAGCAGATGCTACTCAAATCGCAGAACGTTTTGCAGATGATGCGGACTTTGACCGTATCTTGGTTGATGCACCCTGTTCTGGTATTGGCTTAATTCGCCGTAAACCTGACATTCGCTATCGTAAAGAAAGTTCGGATTTTCTTAATTTGCAGGAAATTCAATTAAAAATATTGGACAGTGCTTCGAAAAAGCTAAAGAAAAATGGTATAATGGTCTACAGTACCTGCACAATTTTTGATGAAGAGAACTTTGAGGTCGTTAAGAAATTCCTCGAAGCTCATCCAGAATTTGAACAGGTTGAGATCTCGCATGAAAAAGAAGACATCATCAAAGAAGGCTGTATTTTTATCACACCGGAGATGTACCATACAGATGGTTTCTTTATTGCGAAATTCAGAAAACTTTAATTCTTTTATAAGGAGCAAAAGTGGAATATAGTATTTTATCAGACATTGGTATGAAACGTACTGCCAATCAAGATTTTGCTGGTACTTATGTCAATCGTGCAGGTTATCGTCTGTTTCTTTTAGCAGACGGTATGGGCGGACATAAGGCAGGAAATGTCGCCAGTAAACTAACAGTTGAAGATTTAGGGAAACTGTGGGAAGAATCATTTTTTGATGATGGCACACCAGTGTCAACGCTGGAGACTTGGTTGCGCAACCAAATTCGCAATGAAAGCGAGAATATTGCAAACTTAGGAAAACTCGATGAGTATCAAGGGATGGGAACAACTCTTGAAGCTTTGGCAGTGCAAGAGGAAAAAATTATTTCAGCTCACGTTGGTGACAGCCGCACCTATTTGATTCGCGATGGCGAATTACAGAAAATAACGACAGATCACTCTTTGGTACAAGAGTTAGTAGATGCGGGTCAGATTACTGAGGAGGAGGCTGAAATGCATCCCAACAAAAATATCATTACGCGTTCTCTTGGTCAATCAGCAGAGGTTCAAGCAGATTTACAAGCTGTAGATGTTCAAGCTGGTGATTATCTTTTGATGAATTCTGACGGGCTGACAAACATGATTTCTCCAGAAGAGATTTTAGAGGTTGTTTACTCTGATGTCAGCATAGAAGAAAAGACAAGAACACTCGTTAACCTTGCAAATGAGGCAGGGGGCCACGACAATATCACAGTAATTTTGGTGAAAATTGATGCTCAACCAGCAATGGTGAATGAAGATGTGGAGGCCGGCTGATGATACAAATCGGAAAAATCTTCGCAGAACGCTATAAAATTATCAAAGAAGTTGGTCGCGGAGGAATGGCGAACGTTTATCAAGGGGAGGATATGTACCTTGATAATCGTCAAGTAGCCATTAAAGTTTTACGTTCAAACTTTGAGAATGATAACATTGCCATTGCACGTTTTCAAAGAGAAGCATTTGCAATGGCTGAGTTATCGCATCCTAATATTGTCAGTATATCTGATGTCGGAGAGTCGGAAAATCAACAATATATCGTTATGGAATATGTTGATGGCATGACACTGAAACAATACATCAATGAGCATGCACCATTATCAAATGCTGAAGCGATTAATATTACGTCAGAAATCCTTTCAGCTATGGAATGTGCGCACAATCATGGGATTATTCACCGCGATTTAAAACCACAAAATGTGTTGCTTTCACAGAGTGGTAATGTCAAAGTGACTGATTTTGGTATTGCTAAGGCTTTGACTGAAACAAGCCTAACTCAAACAAATACCATGTTTGGAAGTGTCCATTATCTATCTCCTGAGCAGGCGCGTGGGGCTAATGCTACATTACAATCAGACATCTATGCTATCGGTATCATCCTATTTGAACTTTTGACGGGACAGATTCCATTTGATGGAGATTCAGCTGTGGCTATTGCTTTGAAACATTTTCAAGAAAATGTGCCAAGTATTATCAACATCAACAAAAATGTACCGCAAGCATTAGAAAATGTGGTGATTAAAGCAACTGCTAAAGATATTCACAATCGCTATGCAAATGTTGAAGAAATGATGACTGATTTGGCTACTGCAACTAGTCTTGATCGAAAAGGAGAACCTAAACTCACTTTTGATCAAGACCTTGATGCAACAAAGGCCTTACCTAGTAAACTCATCAATCCGTATGATACGAAACCTTTAATTGATAACACTCAAGAAGAAAAAATCAATAAAGAGACTGAAAAAGAAAGAAAAACGGATCCTGAGGTACCAAAGAAGAAGAAATCACGAAAGGCTCTATTTGGCTGGCTTATCCTCGCTCTTGTACTTATCGGGGGAGGAATCGCAGCTTGGATGATCACAAGTCCGCAAAATGTATCTGTGCCTGATGTGACGAACATGACTCAAGCAGAGGCGGAAAGTAAGCTTAGAGAGAATCATCTTGAAGTTGGAAATGTCATTCAAGAGCTCAGTTCTACTGTTGAAAAAGATAAGGTTACACGTACAAATCCCACTGCTGGATCGAATGTTCGAAGAAGCAGTAGAGTAGATATTTACGTTTCTCAAGGTGCGACTGGTTTCAAGATGGACGACTATGTTGGTCAGAAATACGAGGATGTTGTTGATGATTTGGTGCTGAATAAAAATGTTAGCAAAAGTCAAATTAACATAAACTATGTCACAAGTTCGCAGCCATCGGGAACTATAGTGAAGCAAACACCGGCGAAGGGCAATTTCTTTGATCCAACAGGTGATGATCAAATTAGTTTTGACGTATCTGAGGGAGATACAGTGACAATGCCTGCAATTGATTATACCTCAGGAGGTTTAAGTTCAACCTCAGCAATCAGTTACCTTAACCAGTTGCAAAGTCTTGGTGTACCTACTTCTAACATTACTTTTGTGGATGCTAGTACAGCAAGCGCAGTTTCAAGTTCTAACTTGAATGGTTATTATGTCACACAAACAGCTCCTGCACCAGGCAGCAAGTTTAATCCTAAAAACACAAGGGTTACATTGACAATTGCTAAAGCAAGTACCAGCAACAATAACAATGATAATCAAACTTCAGAAACAACTAAAGAAACAACGGAATCTTCACCAGAACAAGAAAATGGTGGAGGCAAATCAGAAGCCTCTTCATCAGAGGACGGTAAAAATACAACCACTCAGTCGCCTTAAGATGGAAAAACGTTCAATGTTTGTAAGGCTATAGAAAAAGACAAAAGGAAAAAACGCTTAACCACAGCAATCTTAGGCATAGGTTAAGCGTTTTTTCATCTTAGAGATTTTGACATCTTCCCAAATAAAAAACTGCCCGAAGACAGTTTTAAAATCTTAACGACGAAGACCGAGTGAAGCGATGAGTTCACGGTAACGTTGAACATCTTTCTTACGAAGGTAAGCAAGAAGGTTACGACGATGACCGATTTTTTTCATCAATCCGCGATAAGTTGCGTGGTCTTTTTTGTGTGCTTTAATATGATCGTTAAGGTGGTTGATTTCCCAAGTCAAAACAGCGATTTGGACTTCTGGTGAACCAGTGTCGCCCTCAGTACGTGCATACTGCTTGATGATTTCTTGTTTCTTTTCTTTTGAAATTGCCATGAGTTTTTCTCCTTTTTATTTGTTGCTCATTCCGAGTAGAACGTAGGCAAAACGCAAAACCAAGAATGAGTTGTAAAAAACTACTCTTCTATCTTACACTATTTTTATAATTTTTACAAGTTTAGTTCGTGCAAAGACAAGACAAATGTATGGGAAAAATTAGGAAAAGCTCTCGTATCATTTTACCATAAAAAGCTGAGCACAAGTTCTGTTAAAATGGCCAACTTTCATCAAAAAGTGCGTTCGTGTACATGCCGGTATACAAAGATAGGGTTCAGTTTAAAGTATTCTCTTTTTCGACTGTTGCAGTTATTGCATCAATTACTGTAGCTACAAAACGATTTTGTTCCAAGGAAACAACACCTGCAACGGTTGTTCCTCCGGGGCTTGAGACCTTGTCGACCAACGTCCATGGTCCTTCAGCGGATTCAAGAATCATTTGAGCTGAAGCAGAAACAGTTTCCGCAACAATCTTTGTAGCTTGGTCCTTAGGGATGCCATGAAGCACTCCTGCACGGCTCAAAGCATCAACAAACATGTAAATATAAGCTGGGCTAGAACCAGCAATGGCCGTAAAGGCCGGGAAATCTTTTTCAGCGATTTCATGCACCGTACCAATCGAAGAGAAAATGTCTTGGGTTAATTGATAGATTTCTGAACTTACATATTCATTACGTACAATGGCGGTAGTTGACTTCTGAATCTGTGCATTGATATTAGGCATAACACGAATAATTGGAAAATCATACGTTTTAGACATATCTGAAAGTGCTTCTAGATCAACGCCGGCTGCGATAGAAATAAGTGTTTTATCTTTGGTAAAATGAGGGGAAATCTCTTCCATAACGTCAGGTAAAATTTGAGGTTTAACCGCCATAACGATGAGGTCAGATTGCTCTACAAGTTCACTGTGTGAGGGGCTAGCAAAGACACCTAATTTATCCGCTTGTTCTTGAGTTTTTCTCAAATCACGACCCGAAATAAGCACACGAACATTTGACTTATCAAGTCCAGCAATGATAGCAGATGCCATCTTACCGGCACCTATAAAACCAATTGTTTTCATCTTATCTCCATTTTCTTTATCGTAAAACTTCTCTTATTTTAGCATATTCAGAGGTGTAAAGACAATAATTAGAAATATTCTTAGAATATGATATAATTTATTGTGTATTAAATCAGAAATTTTACAGGTTTTGGAGGCCACATAAAATGGAAAAATTTGCAATTGTACTAGCAGCGGGCAAAGGCACGCGGATGAAATCATCTTTACCGAAAGTTCTTCACAATGTGGCTGGGAAAACAATGCTTGGTCATGTATTAAAAAATGTAAGCAAAGTTGATATGGAGAAACGTATCGTTATCGTTGGTCACGAAGCAGATAAAGTGATTGAAACTCTTCCTAAAGGCACAAGTTTTGTGAAACAAGATGAACAGTTAGGAACGGGTCATGCTGTACGTATTGCATCAGATTTACTTGAAAATGAAGAAGGAGCAACCTTGGTTATCGCGGGTGATACACCCCTCATCACAGGTGAAACTTTGGAGAAGTTGTTTGAGTATCATGTGACTCAAAAAGCAACAGCAACGATTTTAACGGCCATTGCCCCTGACCCAACAGGTTATGGGCGTATCGTCCGTAGTTCAGATGGCTCTGTTGAAAAGATTGTAGAGCAAAAAGATGCTTCGACAGTAGAACAAGCTATTCAAGAAATCAACACGGGAACCTACATTTTTGACAATAGAGCACTTTTCTCGGCTTTGAAAAATCTGACGACAGACAATGCCCAAGGTGAATACTATCTTACAGATGTCATTGAAATTTTCAAAAATCAAGGCAAGACAATTGCGGCCTATACACTAAAAGATTTTGATGAAAGTCTGGGAGTAAATGATCGTGTTGCTCTAGCCCAAGCTGAAAAAATTATGCGTCGCCGTATCAATCATCAGCACATGCTAAATGGTGTAACACTCATCGACCCAGAAACAACTTACATTGATGCGGATATCGAAATTGGTGAAGAGACCATCATTGAGCCTAATGTGCAAATCTTGGGTAATACGGTGATTGGTAAGAAGACCTTAATTACAAGTGGCAGTCGTATTGAAGACTCAGAAATTCATTCGCATTGCGAAGTGCGGTCATCATGGATAGAAAGCAGCAAGATGAATATTATGAGCAATGTTGGACCTTATGCTCATCTGCGTCCAGGTACTGTGTTGAGTGAGAATGTGCATGTGGGTAACTTTGTGGAGATCAAAGGATCAACGCTTGGCAAAGGAACAAAAGCGGGTCATCTTACGTACATTGGCAATGCAACGGTTGGGGAAAAAGTCAACTTTGGTGCAGGGACAATCACAGTAAATTATGATGGTCAAAATAAATACACTACAGAGATTGATGATTTTGCATTTATTGGTTCGAACTCAACATTGGTTGCTCCACTACGTGTTGGTAAAAACGCTTTGACTGCGGCAGGTTCAACAATTACCAAAGATGTTGCCCCTGAGAGTATTGCTCTTGGACGTTCACGTCAAGTTGAGAAGAGTGGAGCAGCACGACGCTTGCCGCATTTTCGTGGGGAGTAATTTAAGAAAAAATAAAGATAACGGAGATAAAAATGCGAGAGTTTGACGAGAAGAAGTTTGAAGAACCTACTTTGTCTCGTGAGCAAATTTTTCACGGACAAATCTTTCAAGTTGTGAAGGACTTAGTCAGTTTGCCCGATGATACGATGGGAACAAGGGAACTGGTTTTTCACAACGGTGGCGTTGCAGTCGCACCGATAATTGATGATAAATTGATATTGGTGGGACAGTACCGTAAAGCTTTTGAAAAATTTATTTTTGAAGTTCCTGCAGGAAAATTAGAAGATAATGAGTTGGATAATCCGAAAGCTGCAGCTTTACGTGAGCTAGAAGAGGAAACGGGATATACGGCAGAACAACTCGTAGAGATTA
This sequence comes from Lactococcus sp. UBA7128, assembly GCF_002492185.1. Lineage (NCBI taxonomy): Bacteria > Bacillati > Bacillota > Bacilli > Lactobacillales > Streptococcaceae > Lactococcus > Lactococcus sp. UBA7128. The sequence goes on along the minus strand of NZ_DKXK01000074.1, from coordinate 29,671 downwards.
GCAGCTTTTATGGGACACCAGGATTTTCATCTGAAAAAACATATCTTTATTTTCCAAGTGGACTTACTAAGCTTGAAAATCCCCGTCCTAAAGATGAAGGGGAGTTTCTTGAAGTGGTTGAAGTCACATTAGATGAGGCAAAAATAATGATTGAAGAAGGGCAAATTTGTGATGCCAAAACAATCATGTCTGTGTGGTATTGGGAGCTTCAAAATCTGAAAACGCAAGGAGATTTAGATGCCTAAACCACTTTTGACAGATGATATCATTAAAGAGGCAGAGAGGAAAAGAAGACGTTTAGAGAGAAGTCTAAAGGAAGAATTAGAAAATGACAGAGAGCTTGCAGAAAAATATGACAAGCTTGAACGTGATTTATCTAAGAATTCTGTCTATAAAAGTCGTCGTATTGAAAATGCAAAGCAGAAAAAAAGAAGTAGCCGTGTAAATAAATGGCTTCTTATCACCTTACTTGTCGTCATTGGAATAGGTGTGCTATTTTTCTGGTACTACTTTTAAAATAAAACTTAAAACCTCACATTATATTGTGAGGTTTATTTTAAAATTTTGTACTATAATAGAAGTGTAGCTATACTTGATACTCAAGAAAATAAAAGGAGGGGTTTAGGATGAAATTAGGAATCATTTGTGCGATGGAAGAAGAACTACGTACACTTGTAGAAAGTTTGGACAAAGACAGCAAAATAACACGTCATGGCTATGTTTTTCATACAGGTTCGATTGGACGTCATGAGCTTGTTTTAATACAATCAGGCATTGGTAAGGTCATGTCAGCTATAGCAGTTACCTTACTTGTTGAGATTTTTGACGTAGATGCTATTGTCAACACTGGTTCCGCGGGGGCTGTGAATCACAGTTTGAAAATTGGTGATATTGTTGTCGCTGATAGATTGGCTTATCATGATGTAGATGTCACAGCTTTTGGCTATGCCTATGGTCAAATGGCTCAGCAACCCCTATATTTTGAAAGCAGTAAATACTTTGTATCAGAGTTAAGGAAAGTTATAGATTCTCCAATCGTGGGATTGATTACAAGTTCAGACAGCTTTATTGCTAGCGAAAGTCGTATTGCTGAAATCAAAAAACATTTTCCTGATGTTCTTGCCGTTGAAATGGAAGGGGCCTCAGTTGCGCAGGCAGCAACTGCTATGAAGAAGCCTTTCGTAATTATTCGCGCCATCTCAGATACGGCGAGTCATGATGCCAGTGTTAAATTTGATGAATTTATCATTGAAGCGGGGCGGAAGTCTGCTCAGACATTAATAAATTTTCTGAACAATCTAGAATAAGTTGCAATTAGCTGACTTTTTTGCTATAAAAAAGTTACAATAATAAAATTAATATGTAGAAATGGAGAGAAATTAAATGACACTTACGCAAGATTTTACACAAAAACTCTATGACAACTTTGCAGAAAATCCTAAATTTCGCGCTGTTGAAAATGCGATGACTAAGAACGGACTTCTAAATGCACTTGAGGTGCGCAGTTCACACGCAAATAATATTCCTGAGTTCTCAATTGACCTGACACAAGACAAGGTAACCGATCAGAAACAATCAGGTCGTTGCTGGATGTTTGCTGCCTTGAACACCTTCCGTCACAAAATGATTGGGCAGTACAAACTGGAAAATTTCGAACTGTCACAGGCCTACACTTTCTTTTGGGATAAATACGAAAAGTCAAATTGGTTTATGGAGCAAATTATCGATAATGTAGATATGGATGATCGCCGTTTGAAATTCTTGCTTCAAACACCTCAACAAGATGGGGGACAATGGGATATGGTTGTTGCTCTCTTTGAAAAATACGGTGTTGTTCCGAAAGAAATTTATCCTGAGTCAGTGGCTTCATCAAACTCACGTGCGTTGAATCAATACTTGGATAAGTTGCTGCGTCAAGATGCTCAACTATTGAGAGAAGCTTTGAAAAAAGGGCAAGATGTTCAGGCACTTAAAGAGGGAATGCTGCAAGAAATATTTAACTTTTTGGCTGCGACTCTTGGATTGCCGCCTCAAAACTTTGAGTATGCTTTCCGTGATAAAGAAAAGACATTGGAGAAATTTTCTGGCACTGCGCAAGAATTTTATGCCAAGTATGTAGACATTAAGCTTGACGATTATGTTTCTGTTATCAATGCTCCAACTGCTGATAAACCATACAATAAATCCTATACAGTGGAATTTCTGGGTAATGTGGTAGGCGCTCGGTCTGTTAGACATTTAAACCTCGACATGAAACGCTTTAAAAAATTAGCCATTGAACAAATGCAAGCAGGAGAAACGGTTTGGTTTGGCTGTGATGTAGGTCAGATGTCTAACACTAAAGATGGCTTGTTGACACTTGATGCTTATGATTTTGACACAGCACTTGACATTCAGTTTACACAGGATAAAGCTTCACGTCTAGATTATGCAGAATCTTTGATGACACATGCCATGGTCTTGACTGGAGTAGACTTGGATGAAAATGGTGAGCCTACAAAGTGGAAGGTAGAAAACTCTTGGGGCAAAGATGTGGGTAAGAAAGGTTACTTTATCGCTTCTGATGCCTGGATGGATGAGTACACTTATCAAATCGTTGTCCGTAAAGATTTACTCACTGCTGAGGAACTTGCAGCTTACAATGCAGAACCACAGGTATTGTTGCCATGGGACCCAATGGGAGCTTTGGCTTAAAAAATAAAAAATCCTGAAAATAAAAATAGAATCGTCTTAAGTGCGGTTCTATTTTTATTAATTTTGGATAAATCGGACTTTTACAGAAGAGACAGTCCCGAATAGGCAGTTTTTTGTTGCAGTGTTAGAAAGCATCAATTCTCTGTTTGAGATTATACTTTTATTTACAATTATAAATAGGCGGACTTTAAAAGAGTTTGATATTAGTAATGACTGTGTGGTACAAAGTGTGGAATAATGTCAGTATAGGATACCAAACGAGTTATAAATGCTTAATACAGAGATATTTTCCAGTGATTTCAGTTAATATCATAATAAATCTGTACGATTATGATATAATAATCAGCAAGATTATTTAGGAGTTATTAAATTTTATGGAGAAAACCATTATTCCAAAAGGCTATAAATCCATACTGGATGTCTATGATACACAGACAGCTATTGGATTTATTAAACGTTGTTTTGAAGAAGCGCTCACAGGAAGTTTAAAATTAAAAAGAGTATCTGCACCGCTTTTTGTTGATGAGCAGTCAGGATTAAATGATAATCTAAGCGGAAGCGAACGACCTGTAAAGTTTGATGTTCCAGCTCTAAATAATAATGGAGAAATTGTACACTCTTTAGCTAAATGGAAAAGAGTTGCCTTAAAACAATATGACTTTCATGTAGGAAACGGTCTTTACGCAGATATGAATGCGATTAGACGTGATGAAGAATTAGATAATCTTCACTCTATTTATGTGGATCAATGGGACTGGGAACGCGTGATTTCAAAAGAGCAACGAACCATTGACTACTTAAAGGAAACAGTTCAAGATTTAGTTAATGCTATCGCTGAAACATCGAGTCGTTTGCATACAAAATATCCTAAAGTAGAAACAGTAATAGATACAAAGATTTCTTTCATTACAAGTCAAGAATTAGCAGATCTTTATCCTGATTTAACATCAAAAGAAAGAGAAAATGCTTATGTTAAAGAACATCCGACGACCTTTATCTTACAAATTGGTGACTTATTAAATTATGGGGAACCACATGACAAGCGAGCACCAGACTATGATGATTGGACTTTAAATGGAGATTTGCTCTTCTGGCATGAGCCTTTAGGGTGTGCCATAGAATTATCGAGTATGGGAATTCGTGTGGATGACAAAGCGCTGATTACTCAATTAGAGAAAGCTAACGCGAAGAGTCGTCTAGAGTATCCTTTTCACCAGCAAGTGCTTAATAATGAGTTGCCATTAACAATTGGTGGTGGTATTGGACAAAGTCGTATGTGTATGTTACTACTTGGTAAAGCACATATTGGCGAAGTTCAAGTTTCTTTATGGGATGAAGAAACAATTGATGCTTGTAAAGATAAAATTTTCTTACTTTGAAAAACTAAGGATTAAGATATTAGGATAATGTCAATAAATTACATATTCCGTGGTGTTTAGAATGCCACGTTTTAGTATGTTTTAATAAAAATCTGATTAGCAAAAACAGACTTATTTTATGTCAAGTGTTTCTAATAAGATGAATTTTCTCTTTGCTATCTTTAGGGAGTCTTTCTGCTTGTCTATTTCTAAGATTTATGACAATTCCAAAGCCCTCAACTATTGCAAGTAGTTGAGGACTTTTTTGTTGTTCTGACTAAGTTGGGTGACGAAGAAGAGAACGAAAGTAATAGAAAATCATCGCTGCTCACAAACTTTATTGTGTATGGAAAGGGGACTATTGAAGAGAATGTTACAGATTTATATAGCCCATGGATGGCAAACATTTTTGAGTGCAAGCTAAAGACAGTACAAACCTAGATTGGCCAGATGAGAAGAAATTCAGAATATAATAAATATGGCGCTGGACCGAGAAGGCATATCATGGTAAGTTATGCAGGATTTTATGATTATTGGGTAAGCAGAGGAGAAAAGTGGTAAGAAATGTTATAATAAGGTTTGTAACATTTCTCCTGCTTGTTAAACGAGAGGACGATGTTTTATAAAAAATTAGACAATGGAAAGAATCGCTGTTTTGAAAAATTTGGGAGGGGGAAAATCTCAGAGAGTGAGGGAAAGGCAATTCAACAATTCATATCAGTCTTGGGTTTAGCTCTAACAACCTGAGTGTTAAGACGGATTTATTATAATCTTCTGTTCACCTACACTCAAAAAGTTGGCTAGATAAAACATAATCCTGCGTCACAGGTGGTTTTGCCCGAGGGGGAATGTGGCTCATTTTTGGTTACATCTATCGCCTTCCCGAATGTTACAGGAAAACAGAAATTTTAGAATTTATGTTTTTGACGGGTTTACGTATACATATGTTAAGGCATTTCCATATCTCCTTATTGGTTGAGATGAATAGACTGATTAAGGCGATTACGGAGGGTGTAGGGCATTCGGATGAAAAAATGATTGTGCAGGTATGCAGTCCCGTAACCCCAAATATGCAACATGATTTGAACTCCAAACTGAATGAACTTAACTTTTGAGGGTAACCACTGCTCAGCAAAAGCATTGGAAAAAGGAGGAAAAGTAGGGGAAATAGAAACGTGAAACCTTCTGTCAAATAGCTGTCATAGTGCTTGTTTACAGAGGGGATCATGATATTTTTTCTAAAATATTATTATGGAAAATACAGATGTCGTCTATGGCTTACATGCTGTGACAGAATCGCTCAATGCAGGAGTGGTAAATAAACTCTATGTCGAGGAAAAATTACGTGGAAAGAACGTTGAAAAAATCAAGGAACTGGCACGTGAAAAAAAAGTGAACATTTCTTGGACCCCAAAAACTGAATTAAATAAAATTTCAGAAAATGGAGTGCATCAAGGTTTTGTCGCACGTGTCGCCGAATTTTCTTATGCCGATTTGGAAACGCTTTTAGCAGAAGTTGCAGACAAAGAAGAAGTGACATTTTTAGTTTTAGATGAATTGACAGATCCTCATAATCTTGGCTCAATTGCTCGAACGGCTGATGCTACGGGAGTAGATGCGATTATCATTCCTAAGCACCGATCGGTTGGTATCACTCCTACTGCTGTTAAGGCGAGTACAGGAGCGCTTCAGCATATACCTGTCGTGCGTGTAACTAATCTTTCGCGTACCTTAAACAAATTGAAGGAAGTGGGTTTCTGGACTTTTGGTACAGATATGGATGGCACAATTTATTCTCAATGGAATACTTCTGGAAAAATTGCTTTAGTTATTGGAAATGAAGGAAAAGGTATAGGGCAAAACCTCAAAAAACAGGTGGACGAAATGATTACTATTCCAATGGTTGGGCATGTACAAAGTTTGAATGCAAGTGTTGCAGCCAGTGTATTGATGTACGAAATTTTTAGAAACAGAATGTAAGGGGAGAAAGATGACTTTTCGAATTATTACAGATTCAACAGCAGATTTGAGTGAAGACTATTTGCAAAAAAATGATATAGCAGTTCTGGGGATGACAGTTACTATTGGAGATGAAAACTATCCAACAGTAGGTGAAAATGCCTTGGATAACGACCATCTCTTAAGTGAAATTAAGTTAGGGAAAGCTGTTCAAACATCCCAAATCAATTCTGGGCAATTTACAGAACTGTTTAAAAATTATGTAAAGAAAAATCCAGAACAGGAAATTGTTTATCTGGCCTTTTCATCTGGCCTCTCAGGGACATATCAGTCGGCAGTTATTGCTCGCGATATGGTATTAGAAGAATATCCTGAGGCGAAAATCACTGTAGTGGATACCTTAGCCGCAGCTTCAGGCGAAGGTTTCCTAGTCCAAGAAATGGTGAAACTGCGTGATTCTGGAAAAAGTTTGCCAGAAGCACTGGATGTTTTGGGAGACCTTATCTTACGTTTGAACAGTCTATTTATGGTGGATGATTTAAACCATCTGGCGCGTGGTGGTCGAATTCCTAAAGCAGTAGCTATGGTGGGAACTATGGCAAATATCAAGCCCTTACTCACTGTTGACACTCAAGGAAAGTTGACACAGTTGTCCAAAGTACGTGGGAAAAAGAAGGCTATAAAAGCCTTAGTTGATATGACTCTTGAAGAAATTGATTTGTCTTATCCACGTATAACAGTTGCTTACTCTGGAAGTGATGCAACAGCTCAAGAAGTTAAAAATATGGTTCTGGCGCGTGATCTTGTTGACACTGTTGACATTCGCCCTTTGAGCCCAACAATTGTCACCCATACAGGGGCTGGAACTCTGGCGATTTTTTCAATTGCGAAAAAAAATAGGAAATAATGTAAAAAAATCACAGTTGAACTCTTGTTTTACTGTGATTTTGTGTTAAAATATAAGATGAGTGTAAACTCAATAAATTGAAAATATGAATTGTGATATGTGAGGAAAGGGGTCGCTTTTATGCTAAAAAGTGGACTTTATACAGGCGTTGACATTGGTACAAATACTATAAAAGTGCTGGTTGCAGAATACGTCTCAGATGAAATGAATATAATTGGTGTCGGAAATGCGAAATCTGACGGTCTGAAAAATGGAATCATTGTAGATATTGAAAAGGTCGCGACAGCGTTACGTAAAGCTGTCAACGCTGCAGAAGAACGTGCGGGAATTACGATTGACAGGATTAATGTTAGTATTCCTGCAAATCAACTCGAAATGGAAAACTGCCAAGGCATGGTTCCTATTATCGGAAACTCAAAAGAAATTACAGAGGACGACGTTATGCAAACCGTGCAAAATGCATTGATGCGTGGTGTCGTTCCAGAACGTGAAATCATTTCGGTGGAAACAACAGAGTTTACAGTTGATGATTTTACAGGGATTTCTGATCCTCGTGGAATGTTTGGTGTACGTCTGGGCATGCGTGGTATTATTTACACAGGTCCAAAAACATTAGTGCATAACATTCGTAAAGTTGTTGAGCGTGCAGGGTTGATTGTAGACAATCTTGTTATTGCTCCCCTTGCTATGGCACATTATGTTCTTTCGGAAGGAGAGCGTGAGTTTGGCACGGTTATGATTGATCTTGGTGCTGGACAAACCACAGTTTCAGCAGTTCGTGATCAACAGCTGAAATTTGCACATACAAGTCCAGAAGGTGGCGACTATGTAACACGTGATATTTCAACTGTCTTGAACACTTCCTTGAGTGAAGCAGAAGACTTAAAACTTAACTATGGGGAGGCCAGTACGGAACGGGCGAGTCAAGAAGAATATTTCCCAGTTGACGTGGTCGGTCAAACAGATCCAGAAGAAATTACAGAATACTATCTTTCACAAATTATTGAAGCACGTTTGACACAAATTTTTAGCCGTGTTAAATCAGATTTGGAAAACACGCGTTCCTTGGATTATCCCGGTGGAATTGTGCTGCTTGGTGGCGCTGCAGCCATGCCTGGAACAGTTAATCTGGCGACAAAAGTTATTGGTATGAATGCACGTCTGTTTGTTCCAAGCGAAATGGGTTTGCGTAATCCAGCGTTTGCGCAAGTGATTAGTGTTGTGAACTATGTTGGTGAACGTACAGATATTGATCGACTTGTGTTACAAGCCATTACTTCTGACGGTACATATGTTGCACCTGCTGCTCAATACGAAGAATCTGTTCTTCAACCCGCAGATTCGATGAACTATGAAGAAGCGAATGACTTCTATCAAACAGAAGTTCTAACGCGTCCAGCTACACAAGCAGCAGCTGAACCTGAGGAAGAAAAAGAAGGTGTTGTAGATCGTATGCGCAACATGTTCTCAAACCTTTTTGACTAAAATGACTTAATAACGGAGAAATAAAACATGGAATTTTCATTTGATACAGAAATTGCTCAAGGCGCTGTAATTAAAGTTATCGGTGTTGGTGGCGGTGGCGGAAACGCGGTTAACCGCATGATTGAAGAAGGCGTGTCTGGCGTTGACTTTATCGTAGCTAATACAGATGTACAAGCCTTGCGCAGTTCAAAAGCTGATACAGTAATCCAGCTCGGACCTAAATTGACACGCGGACTTGGAGCAGGTGCCCAACCTGAGGTTGGACGTCGCGCAGCTGAGGAGTCAGCAGAGACAATCGCACAAGCTTTTGAAGGTGCAGATATGGTCTTCATTACGGCTGGTATGGGTGGAGGTACTGGTACAGGTGCTGCACCAGTAATAGCTCAGATTGCTAAAGAAATTGGAGCCCTGACAGTAGCAGTTGTTACACGTCCATTTGGTTTTGAAGGCTCAAAACGTAGTTATTTTGCAACTGAAGGTATTGAAGACCTTCGTACAAATGTGGATACGCTGCTTATTATTTCAAACAACAACTTGTTAGAAATTGTTGACAAGAAAACACCATTGACAGAAGCTTTACGTGAAGCGGACAATGTTTTACGTCAGGGCGTGCAAGGGGTAACAGACTTAATCACAAATCCAGGAATGATTAACCTTGACTTTGCCGATGTGAAAACAGTTATGGCAAATAAGGGAGATGCCCTTATGGGTATCGGTGTTGCGACAGGTGAAGATCGTGTCATTGAGGCAACACGTAAAGCTATCTACTCTCCTTTACTTGAAACAACAATTGAAGGTGCTGAAAATGTTCTCCTGAACGTTACAGGTGGTATGGACATGAGCCTTATCGAAGCACAAGATGCTTCTGAAATTGTTATTCAAGCAGCTGGCAATGATGTGAATATTTTATTGGGGACATCTATTGACGATTCACTCAGCGATGAAATTCGTGTTACTGTTGTGGCAACAGGAGTTTCACGAGATGCTTCTGATGAGTATCTAGGTGCATCATCAGCTCCAGCGGCAGAAGAACCACGTCGTCAACCTAGCTTCCAACATAATTCGATGAATCAAGCAGCAAGCTCAACGTCACGTCAAGCTCAAACTTCACAGTTTACACATGGACAACAAGCGTCAGCTCAAAGTTCAGGTTCAGCTTTTGGTGATTGGGATCTTCGACGTGATGTATCACAGCGTCAGAATGGAAACCAAAATCGTGAAAGCGCATCAAGTGTAACAAGTTTCTCAGGTATCCCATCCGCAGATGAAGATATTGATACACCACCATTTTTCCGTAAATAATGAGTATAGCAGAAAATGTTAAAGATATTTTGAATAAGGTAGATGTGGCAAAAGCTACATCTGCTTATTCAAATCAAGAAGTTCAGGTAATTGCTGTTACCAAGTATGTTGATGTTGTAAAAGCAGCTCAAGTTGTTGAGGCAGGAATTCATCACTTAGCAGAAAATCGTACAGATTTATTTCTTGAAAAATATGAGGCCTTAGAAGATAAAAATATTACATGGCATTTCATCGGTAACTTACAACGTCGTAAAGTAAAAGATGTCATTAATAGAGTAGATTATTTTCATGCTTTAGATTCTATAAAGCTTGCTAAAGAAATTGAAAAACGAGCAACACACATCATAAAATGTTTCTTAGAGGTCAATATTTCTGGTGAAACAACCAAACATGGCTTTTCGCCCAAAGATATAGATGACGTTTTAGCAGAAATTTCACAGCTAAATAATGTGGAAATTGTTGGCTTAATGACTATGGCACCGATAAGTGCTGATGATGAACAGTTGGATAACATCTTCGCTTCGATGAGGCAATTGCAAACTGAAATTGCGGCTAAGGGGATTCCTAATATTCCATGTACGGAGTTGAGTATGGGAATGAGCCGTGATTATACAAGAGCCATTCAGCAGGGAGCAACCTTTGTTCGAATCGGTACGGCATTTTTTGAATGAAACTTGTGTGAAATCTAAGCGTTGATAACGGAGGGAAGTATGGCCTTAAAAGACCAATTTGATAAATTAAAGAAATTTTTCGAAGAGGACGATGATGAGTATGATGAGCCTGCTGTAGCAGCTCAAAAACCGCAAGCACAACCGCAAAAGTCTTCGGCAGTAAATACAGAAAAGAAAATGACAGGAACGAATCGTCCGGTTCAATCACAGGAAAGAACTCAAGCTAAACCACTTTCTAAGCGTCCTGTATCTTTTTCTTCAGCAACAAATAACAATAAAACAACAGAGAAAAAAGTTCAAAAACCTATGATGAATCAAGCCACAACAAGTGCAGGACAAGTTATTGCAATCAAAGAACCACGTGCCTATTCTGATATTATGGAAGCAGCGCGTATCGTCAAAAATGGAGAGTCTGTTTTGGTTAACTTCAAGTTTATGCCAGACAATCAGGCACGCCGTTCAATTGACTTCTTGACTGGAGTAGTTTTCACACTTGATGGTGATATTCAAAATGTTGGCGGACAGATTTTCTTATTAACACCGGCGAATATCACAGTTGATGCTTCCCGAGAACTCAGTATCTTGGCAGGACAAAACTTTGAAAACTTCGATATTTGATAAACTATGATTATATATATTTTAATTCGACTGATTGGTCTCTATACATGGGTTTTGGTAGCTTATGCTTTAATGAGTTGGGTACCAAGCCTTTATGATACAGCTATAGGACGCTTTATCATCAAAATTTCAAGACCTTACTTAAGCCTGTTTGAAGGCATTCCATTACGTTTCGCAGGATTGGATTTCACCATTGTACTTGGTGTAATTGCCTTGCAGGTCATTCAACAAATACTCTTGCGCTTATTATGAGTCAAGAAAGTATATATCAGCATTTTCATCCTGATGAAAAACAATTTATTGATCGTGTCTTAGACTGGATTGATCGTGCGGAAAACAATTATTCTGTAGTTACAACTTATTTCCTAAATCCAAGAGAGGTCAAAATCCTTGAATCTTTAGCAAATAAGCGGGAACTTCAGATTTTTTCTACTCAAGAAATTGCAAAAACAGAACTTACAAAAATAATTTTAGCTCCAGAATTTTACAATTTAAATCTGGAGGACTTTGATTTAGCCTTATTAGAAATTTCTTACGCAAATAAGTTCCATCAGCTGAAGCATTCACAAATTTTAGGGAGTTTTTTAGGACAAACAGGTGTACGTCGGTCAGAACTTGGAGATATTATCCTAAATGATGAACGCGCTCAAATCTTTGTTTCTAAACATCTTCTTGAAATCTTTCAGAAGAATATTGCTAAAATAGGATCAGTTCCGGTTCAGTTTGTTGAAAAGCCTTTTGCAGAGCTTATTCAAACAGAATCTTCTTCGATTATAAAAACTGTCTTGGTTTCAAGTTTACGTATTGATAAAATCATTGCAAGCACTTTCGAAATTTCTCGCAATCTTGCCGTAAATATGTTACAATCAAGAAAGGTAAAGTTAAATTACCTTGAAATTGAAAAAAAAGATTTTCCCGTTGGGCAAGGTGATTTAATCAGTGTCCGCGGCCTTGGGCGCATTAAAATTTTGAGATTTTTAGGCGAAACCAAAAAAGGCAAACAGAAAGTCGAATGTGAAATTACTAAGAATCATAAGAAAAAATAGAGTCTCTTAAGAGGTTGGAGGTACTTATGGCATTAAATAGTTTAGATGTTCAAAATAAAACATTTAATACACAAATGCGTGGTTATAACAAACAGGAAATTGAAGAATTTTTAGATATCATCGTACGTGATTATGATGAGTTTGCACAAAAAATTAAAGAGCAAGATCGGGAACTTAAGGCTTTGCGCGAACGTGTAAAATACTTTGATGACATGAAGGATTCTTTGAATAAGTCAATTGTCGTTGCACAAGATGCGGCGGATAATTTGCGGGTTCAAGCTCAAAGTGAGGCAAATAGTATTATTGCTGAGGCAAGCCAAAAAGGTCAGCTCATCATCGAGTCAGCTAAGAAAGAAGCGGGAACAATTCTTAACCAAGCATCGGACGATGCCCGCCGTTTGGTACGCGATACAGATGATTTAAAACGGAAAATGCGCCTTTATCATCAACGTATGACCTCCATTATTGAGGCACAGTTAGCAAGTATTCATTCTGAAGACTGGCAAGATACTCTGGAAACTACCTCTTCACATGTCACAAATCCAGAAGAAAAACTTCAAGAAATTGTGGATACACACTTGAGCAATACTTCATTGCAGGGGAATACAGTTCGCCAAGAAATTGCAGATGCAGAGAAACCTGCAGGAAGCGAAAACCTTGAGATGCCTAAAGTGGAGGAAGTTGAAACCGCACAAACTGTTGAAGAAATTGTAGCTCCAGTTCATGAAACAGGGCCTCTTTCTATGCCTCCAGTGGGCGAAATGCTGGACACGATTGGTGAAACAAAGCCTTATCCAGTTTTTCCAGAATTACAGACAGATGCTCCTAAAGTCGAGTCATCTGAAATTAAATAAAAAATTTAGGACAAGAAAAGAAAAACATATTTACAGCAAGTGAGCGTTGATGAGAGGCTCATATTCCCTGTTTTTCGGCTCATCACCTAAATTATTCTAAACCCAATTAAAGTAAGTTTAGACGCTGTACACGTTACGTACATAAAGAGTTTTCACGAGTTTCTAGTGAAAAAAATTAAGGTGGTACCACGGTCTTTCGTCCTTTTTCGAAAGACCGTTTTTTATTTTCATTCTCACTTGTTTGCTAAAGCAAAAGGAATGGAAATAAAAATGATTCACAGTACATTGTGAGTCTCCCCATTTAGCTGTAAGTAAAATTATTAAAAGAAAGGTGTAAAATATGAAAATCAAAGACACATTGAACTTAGGAAAAACTGCTTTCCCGATGCGTGCAGGATTACCGAATAAGGAGTCAGGCTGGCAAAAGGGATGGGCAGAGGCCAAACTTTATGAAGCACGTCAAGAACTTAATGAAGGAAAGCCCTCTTTTATGCTCCATGACGGCCCTCCTTATGCAAATGGTAATATTCATGTTGGGCATGCCTTGAATAAAATCTCAAAAGATATTATTGTGCGCTATAAGTCAATGTCTGGTTTCCGTGCACCTTATGTCCCTGGTTGGGATACACACGGACTGCCAATTGAGCAACAACTTTCAAAAGCTGGCGTAAATCGGAAAGAGATGGATGTGCTGGATTATCTTGAAGAATGTCGCAAATATGCTCTTAAACAAGTAGATATGCAGAGAGAAGACTTTAAGTCTTTGGGCGTTTTGGCAGAGTGGGAGAATCCATATCTGACACTTTCACCAGAATATGAAGCTGCTCAAATTCGTGTCTTTGGTAAAATGGCTGAAAAAGGCTATATTTATAAAGGACAAAAACCAATCTACTGGTCTCCTTCATCCGAAAGTTCATTGGCTGAAGCAGAAATTGAGTATCAAGATGTACGCTCACCTTCTATCTTCGTTGCTTTCAAGGCTAAAGATGTTAAAGGATTACTGCCAGAAGATGCAGAGTTTGTTATTTGGACAACAACTCCTTGGACACTTCCTGCAAATATGGGAATTTTTGTTCATCCTGACTATGAATATTCAGTAGTTGAAGTTGGGGCACGAAAGTTTGTTGTTGCTTCAGAAATGCTCAAACAGGTCTCAGAAACATTGGAATGGGAAAATCCAAAGCTTCTTCAAACACTCAAAGGCTTAGAAATGGATAGAATGACTGCTCAGCATCCGTTTTATGATCGTGAATCATTGGTGATGAATGGAGATTATGTCACTCTTACCTCTGGTACAGGCCTCGTCCATAGTGCACCAGGTCATGGTGAAGATGACTATTTCTACAGCCGCAAGTACAAACTTGACGTACTTTCACCTGTAGACAACCGTGGCTATTATACAGATGAAGCTCCAGGTCTGGAAGGAGTTTTCTATGATGATGGAAATAAAATCGTATGCAAATGGTTGGAAGAAAAAGATGCTTTACTTAAACTAGATTTCTTCACCCACAGTTATCCTCATGACTGGCGGACAAAAAAACCAGTTATTTTCCGGGCTACACCACAGTGGTTTGCTTCTATCGAAGATTTCCGTGAAAATATCCTCAGTGAGATTGAAAAAGTAAAATGGATTATTCCTTGGGGGAAAACACGTCTCTACAATATGGTACGTGATCGTGGGGATTGGGTTATTTCTCGTCAACGTGCATGGGGAGTACCACTTCCTATCTTTTATGCAGAAAATGGGGAAGCCATCATTACACCAGAAACTACGGAACATGTTGCTCGCCTTTTTGCTGAGTATGGCTCAAAAATTTGGTTTGAACGTGAGGCCAAAGAACTCTTACCAGAAGGATTCACACATCCTGGTTCACCAAATGGTGAGTTTACAAAAGAAAAGGATATCATGGATGTCTGGTTTGACTCTGGTTCATCATGGAATGGAGTTCTCAATGTGCGTGATGATCTGTCTTACCCAGCGGATTTGTATCTTGAAGGTTCAGATCAGTATCGTGGCTGGTTTAATTCCTCAATCACGACATCTGTCGCTGTCAATGGTGTATCTCCATACAAGTCGGTACTTTCACAGGGCTTTGTACTTGATGGAAAAGGGCGCAAGATGTCCAAATCTCTCGGCAATACCATCCTACCTTCAGATGTGACCAAAAAACTTGGGGCGGATATCCTTCGCCTATGGGTAGCATCTGTTGATACAGAAGCAGACGTACGTGTTTCTATGGAGATTCTTAATCAAGTTTCTGAGGTTTATCGGAAAATTCGTAATACCATGCGCTTTTTGATTGCGAATACCTATGACTTTGACAGGAATACAAACGGTCTTTCTTATGAAAACTTGCGCAGTGTTGATAAATATATGCTTGTGAAGTTCAATGAATTGGTGAAATCAATTCGTGCAGCCTATGACTCTTATGACTTTATGAGTGTCTACAAACAGGTAATTAATTTCTTGACCAATGATTTGTCAGCTTTCTATCTTGATTTTGCTAAAGATGTTGTTTACATTGAAGCAGCAGATGCAGCAGATCGTCGTTCAATGCAAACCGTCATGTACACAATGCTTGCAGATTTGACAAAACTTTTGGTTCCAATTCTTCCACATACGGCGGAAGAAATCTGGTCATATCTTGAAGCTGAAAAAGAGGATTTTGCATATCTCGCAGAAATGCCTGAGTATAAAGAATTTACTGATTCAGAAGAACTTCTGGGAGAGTGGGAAGCATTCCTTGCCTTCCGGGCGAAAGTTCTCAAAGCGCTCGAGGAGGCACGTGAAGCAAAACTGATTGGTAAGTCACTCGAAGCTAAGGTTACAATCTATCCTAACGAGGTCGTTTCAAGTCTTCTTGTAAGTCTTGATGAAAATATCGCGCAACTGCTTATTGTTTCTGATTTCTCAGTATCAAATGAAGAAGCGCCAGAAGCAGCCCTCAAATTTGATGATGTTGCTATCCTTGTAGAGAAAGCGGCAGGAGAAGTGTGTGAACGTTGTCGTCGAACAGATGAAACAGTAGGAAAAGATGAAAATGAGCACCTTCAATCGCTTTGCTCAAATTGTGCTCAGATTGTGAAAAGTGAATTTCCTCAAGTATTGACTGTTGGATTTGAATAAAACAAAAAAGGCTTGGTTTTGTCTAAACCACGCCTTTTGTTTCATAAAAAACTGCTTCAAGCAGCTTTTAAAAAGCAGACAGTGCCATAGCTAAAGAGCTAAAGATAATAAGTACAAGCATTGCAACAACAACGACCATTGTTACTTTTTGAAAAGTAGATTTTTGTTTCTTTTTGTAAGCCATAGTTTCCTCTATAAATATTATTTCTTTATTCTATACTATTCTAGCAATAAATAAGTAAAATGTCACACTATTTGCCAGTATCCACTTTTTTTGACTTTGAAGTGTCTTTAGTTTCTAAAAATTTTGCGAATGGATCTTCTTGTTTATCAGAGCTTACAGAAGTTTTACTTGCGTCCGAGTTTTCAGTAGAAACCCCCAAATCATCCATCAATTTACCGAAATCATCACGTTTTCTGAAAGTTAATCCCATATTGACATTTCTCCTTACTATTTTCTATATATTTTACTATGAAAAGCTAAAAAAAGCCAGATAAATTGCAATAAAGTTTGCAATTACAAGGAAAATCCAGTATAATGTTAAGGAACGGTAGTTTGTGCAATAGCATAACTGCCTATAAAAAATATATTTTTTCTCAAAGGAGACATTTTAAAATGGCTAAAGAAGTTTACGATCGTAGCAAACCGCACGTAAATATTGGTACTATCGGACACGTTGACCATGGTAAAACTACATTGTCAGCTGCTATTTCTAAAGTATTGGCAGATAAAGGTTTGGCTGCTCAAACTGACTTCGCATCAATCGATGCTGCGCCAGAAGAACGCGAACGTGGTATCACAATCAACACAGCTCACATCGAGTACTCTACCGACAAACGCCACTACGCCCACATTGATGCCCCAGGTCACGCGGACTACGTTAAAAACATGATCACTGGTGCTGCTCAAATGGACGGTGCGATTCTCGTTGTTGCTGCAACTGACGGACCTATGCCACAAACACGTGAGCACATCTTGCTTTCACGTCAAGTTGGTGTTAAATACCTTATCGTATTCCTTAACAAAGCTGACCTTGTTGACGATGAAGAACTTATGGAACTCGTTGAAATGGAAGTACGTGATCTCTTGTCAGAATACGACTTCCCAGGCGATGACACTCCAGTAATTGCTGGTTCAGCTCTTGGTGCTTTGAACGGTGAACCTCAATGGGTTGCTAAAGTTGAAGAACTTATGGATGTTGTTGACGAGTACATCCCAACTCCAGAACGTGATACTGACAAACCATTGTTGCTTCCAGTCGAAGACGTATTCTCAATCACTGGTCGTGGTACAGTTGCTTCAGGTCGTATCGAACGTGGTACTGTTAAAGTCAACGACGAAATTGAAATTGTTGGTATTAAAGAAGACACTAAGAAAGCTGTTGTTACTGGTATCGAAATGTTCCGTAAAACACTTGAAGAAGGTCTTGCTGGAGATAACGTTGGTGTACTCCTCCGTGGTGTTCAACGTGATGAAATCGAACGTGGTCAAGTTATCGCTAAACCAGGTTCAATCACTCCACACACTAAATTTGAAGGTGAAGTTTACGTATTGAGCAAAGAAGAAGGCGGACGTCACACTCCATTCTTTGATAACTACCGCCCTCAATTCTACTTCCACACAACTGACGTTACTGGTTCAGTTAAACTTCCAGAAGGTACTGAAATGGTAATGCCTGGTGATAACGTTCATATCGACGTTGAACTTATCCACCCAGTTGCCATCGAAAAAGGAACTACTTTCTCTATCCGTGAAGGTGGACGTACTGTTGGTTCAGGTATCGTAGCTGAAATCAAAGAATAATTCTTAATGAATTATAGAAGTAATATTATTTCTTAGAAAAACTCGCTTTTGGGCGAGTTTTTTTGTTCTGTTAATTCTGCGGTGCTAGCTGAAAATATACTGCTATTTTTTGTAGAAAAGCTATAGAAATTCAGGAGCTATAATATTTTTCGGGGGAAGCAACTCCACTGAATGTCATAGTACTCAAATAAAACTAAAAAAGCTGCCTAACGACAACTTTTTACTGTTTACTGTAACTCTATTTTAGTGCTGGCCACTACAGAATTGATAGATGTAGCAAAATGAATTTTTTTGTTTTTTTCAATAGCTCCCAAAACTCAGGCGTTTTTTATACTTCAGTCTTTATGAAAATATCACGATCAACGAAAACATCCATTTGGAAGTAAAATTTGTCTTGGATGATTTTATTAGCATTTTTGAAAATATTAACATTGCGTAAGCCTGATTTATCAGTGACTGACATTTTAAATCCAGTCAAATCGGGATTGATGATGATTTTTAGGAGGAAACCTTGTCCTGAATTTGGAACTTCCTCAAGTATACGTTTGAATTCAAAATTTCCAACATTGTTTTGAACGAAGGTTGTATCTTTGAGGGTGAATTTTTTAACGTTGGGTGACAACTTGTAGCTGTATTTGCAGTCTTCAAGAAGTTTTTCAGTAATAAAAGCCATAATTATAATGCCCTTTCTTTTAATAGTTTAACAAAAGCGTGAACTTCATCTTCGGTATTGAGTTCTGAAAAGGAAACACGGATATTTTCCTTCAGCAGAGGTGATTGACTTCCATACACCGCTTCAAGAACATGTGAGGGCTCTACTGTTCCCGCAGTACATGCTGACCCCGTTGAAATGGCTACTCCTGATAAATCAAGTTTTGTCAAAAGCAAATCATGGTTTTGTTCTGGAAAGCCAAGATTGACAACATGAGGCATGGAGGGACCGAACTCATGGGTATAATAATCTACATTTGCGAGGTCTTGAAGCAGCAGAGATTTTAGTTTTTCGACATGTAAATAGTTACTGTTCATGTTCTCGGTAGCGATTTGTAAAGCTTTAGCCATGCCTATGAGAGAATGAAGATTTTCTGTACCTGCACGACGTTTTTCTTCCTGCTCACCACCATGAATGATACTGTCAAACTTTAGTTTAGGGCGGTGATAGAGAAAGCCGACACCTTTAGGTCCATGAAATTTGTGACCACTGGCTGAGAGAAAATCTATTTTCAAATCTTCAGGATATACGGGGATTTTCCCCATAGCTTGCACTGCATCAACATGAAAGACTGCTTGATGATTTTCTAAAAGTTGCCCGACTTCCTTAATGGGAAGCAGTTGCCCGGTTTCATTGTTGGCCATCATCATAGATACCAGAAGAGTATCTTCACGAAGTAGATCTTTAATTAAATGTGCAGGAAAAGAACCGTCATTTTGTGGGCGGACGAAGGTAACATCAAAGCCGTGACGGCTTTTTAAGTAGTTAAGTGCATTAAGTACAGAAGGATGTTCTATCGCTGTAGTAATGATATGGTTCCCTTTTTGGCGATTAGCTAAAGCGTAACCGATCAAGGCAGTCGAATTTGATTCGCTTCCACCAGAGGTGAATGTGATAGTGCCAGGTGATACGTGTAGTGCCTGGGCTATCGTTTCACGTGCTTGCCGCACGATTTGACTTGCTTGCCGCCCAAAACTATGTGTACTAGAAGGGTTGCCAAAGTTATGTAGGAGAACATCGGTCATGGCTTCAACAACTTCAGGCAGTAGAGGAGTTGTTGCCGCATTATCTAGGTATATGATTGAGATTTCCTCTCTTTCCGTCTTATTCTAAACCGTTATTAAAAAAAGTTTTTAGAGATTTTGAATTTCTTCTAAAATCTGGAGTTTTGGCAAAATCTGCCCTTTTTTTAATTTAAACTTCGCAATAACCTGTTGAAAGTAGAATACCAATTGGACTTCTTGCTCTACCACGAAGCCATGGATGTGGGAGCTATTTTTAGTTCAATCCAGTCTAATGTTTTTTTACATCAGTACTGAATGATTTCAGAAGTTCCTTCTAATGCTACTTAGGGGTTATTTTCCTTGTTTATGGAAATCATAAGTTTCCATTACTTCTATCTTACCATGTTTTACGTTTTTTTTCTGTAATTCAAACACTTTACATGAAAACTTCATAGAAAATGAATAAAATTTCATTGGATGTGAAAATTTCGTTCAGAAATCATTAGTTCTTTCAAAAGGCAAATGTTATTATAGAACAAAGGGGGGAATTTATGTCAGTTATTGGTGTGAAGATAGATAAACAGTTTATCAAGGATTTGATTGTTCTTATTATTGGAGTAGGGTTTTATATTTTATCGGTGAGGCTTTTTGTAATACCTAACTATTTAGCCAGCAATGGTATTGCCGGTTTTTCGGTATTTGTCGACTTTGTTTTTGGAATAAACCCTGCGTTGACTTTTTTTGTTGTTAATATCCCCTTGTTTCTCTTTGGTTGGAAACTTCTAAGTCGGCGGGAATTGCTTCTTAGTATCCCAGGCGCTGCGGCTATGAGTTTATGGATGCTGATTTATGAAGCCATGGGAATTGATGGTTTCCAATTCAGTCAAATTATCTTTGCTGGAATATCGGATGGTATTTTGTCAGGCATAGGAGCAGGGCTGGTCGTTGTCTCCGAAGGAACTTTTGGAGGGTCTATACTTCTGAGTCGTATCATGGAAGACCGCTGGGAATTCACCATTGATCGTGTGCTCTTCGGTATTGATGTAGTCGTTATGGGTCTCTCTTTGATAACTTACTTGGCCTTTCCTAATTTTGCAGTTACTCTACTTTCTTGTTATATCTTTAGTAAGGTGACACGTTTTATTGGGAGAAAAGACTATCGTGACAAAGTTTTAGATAAACTGTATTTTAATATGTTTAGACGTGAGAGAAGTAAAGAAGAAAGAGATTCATAAACACATTGAGTAATGGAGGAGCTGATTCTGCTGAAAAGAGCTGGGGATGAAAATATTGATTTTCAGGCAAAATCAAAAATAAAAACGCTTAATCTGCTCAGCATGTGATTAAACGTTTTTATTTTTGAAACTTTTGTCCCAGCTTCTCTTAAAGCGCAACCTTTTTACTTCTTTTTGCGGCGAAAAAGGCTAAAGAATTTATCGAATAATCCTTTCTGACGAACTACTTTTTCATTTCCGATATACTGACGAATGTATTTAAGGATAGTACCAGAATCTTTTGAGGCAAAGCGCACACGTTGTTCATTACGGAAGACGATGATAAACTGACGTCCAATTTTAACTTTTCCCTTTCGGGAAACGGAAACATCGCCTTCTACACGTGCGATAGAAGCCCAGGGGAATTGCATGTTTTTTTCGACATTTGAATCATTGAAAAATTCAAAAGCTCTATCTCCAATCATAATTTTACCGTATTCAGCAAAACCTAAGTAAGCGATAGCTGATGTGGTAAAGTCTACCTTGGTATTAAGTGATTGTGCCAATTTTTAGTGCTCCTAACGATAGTAATATCTTTATTATAACAAAAATAATCTCATTAAAAAATCGCCGTTAAAACACGACGATTTTGTTCTTGTTTTACAATCTTATTAAGCAAGACCTGCAACGTGAAGGATGATACCAAGAACGAACATACCCATGATAATGAACAATGGAGCATTTTTGTTTTTCCATTTACGCAAGATCCAAAGAACAAGGAAAGTCAAGAGTAATGCGATAAATCCAGGAATTAATGAATTGAACACGTCTTGAAGTGATTGTGTTTGTTCTGGGCTCAAGCCAAGGCCAGATGATACTTGATTTAAGATATGGCTCAATGTAGAACCATCAATCGCGTTAAGTTGATCCACAGTTACATAATGTGCAAAACCGTCTTGACCTGCAACACCGTTACCTACAACGTTACCTGCTTGATCAAGCCAATCGAATTTAGCAACTCCCTCAGGTGTGGTACCAGTTTGAGCACCTTGAACCACAACTTTGCCTGCCTTATCTAGCCATTCACCAACATATGCACCGTCTGCTAAAGGTTTAGAAGGAAGCATTGCGTTAGGACCAGTAAAGCTGATGTTAACCCAACGTTGGATCAATACACCAAGGATGAACATACCAAGGATAGATGCACCTTTAGTAATTTGTTGGAGCATTCCTCCACCGAGGTCGCTTGTAATTGCAGTACCTTGTTTGTAACCAAACTCTTGTGTATACCACAAGAAAGCGATACGGATTGCATTCCAAACAACGAAGAAGAAGATTGGAGCGATAATAGAACCACCAGTTGCAAGTGATGCAGCGATGGCACCAACGATAGGACGTACTGTGAACCAGAAGACAGGGTCACCGATACCAGCAAGAGGTCCCATCATACCGACTTTCACCCCTTGAATAGCAGCTTCGTCGATTTCGACACCGTTTGCGATTTCTTCTTCAAGGGCCAATGTAACACCGACGATAGGTGCGGCTACATATGGGTGAGTATTGAAGAACTCCATGTGGCGTTTCAAAGCTTCTTTAGCTTCTTCAGAACCTGGTTTGTAGAACTGCTTCAATGCTGGAATGATTGAGTAGAGGAAACCAAGGTTTTGCATACGTTCGTAGTTCCAAGAACCTTGAAGGAACATTGAACGGAACATAACGCTCAAGCGTGTGTTTTTAGAAAGGCTAAACTTTTTATTTGTATTTTCCATTTTTATAAAATCTCCTTCCTAATTAGTAATCATTGAGAATATCGCCGATTGGGTCACCACTTGAAGCAGCAGTTCCACCGTTACCAGCGTTATTAGAAAGATTGAGGTAGATAAGAGCGATAACAACACCAAGGATACCCATACCAATCAAAGTAATTGCAGAAAGTGGTGCGAGTACAAATCCGAGGAAGAAGAATGGCCAAAGCTCTTTAGTTGCCATGAGGTTGATAACCATCGCATAACCGACAACAACAACCATACCACCACCAACAGCAAGACCTTTAGATACCCAATCAGGAATTGAGTTCAAGGCAGCAGTTACTGTTTCAGCAGGGATAGCAAGGATGATTGCAGCAGGGATAGCAATACGCAAACCTTGAAGAAGGAGTGCGAACATGTGCCAACCAGCGACACCTGAGTAAGAACCTTTTTCAGCAGCAGCATCCGCTAAGTGAACGATACCAACTGAGAGGAAACGAACCAAAGTAGTAAGTACGAGACCAGCAGTTGCCAAGAGGATAGCGGCAGGTACGATAACACCAGTGATGTGTGTCAAGTCAAAGTTACCACCTTGAACCATCAAGATAGCAGAAGCGACAGAAGCAAGTGCAGCGTCAGGTGCGACAGCGGCACCAACGTTAGCCCAACCAAGGGCGATCATTTGCAATGAACCACCCAAGATAATCCCTGCAGCCATGTGACCAGTAGCGATACCGATCAATGAGCAGGCGATGATTGGTTGGTGAAATTGCCATTGGTCCAAGATACCTTCGAGTCCAGCTAAGAACGCGAAGATAAGAACTAAAATGATTGAAATAATACTCATTTTATAAATTTCTCCTAATAATATTTAATTTTACTTAACATCTGCTTTGTTAATCAAAGCAAACAAGTCAGATTTAGAATCGTTAGGGACTTTACGAACGTCAAACTGAACGCCGAGATCACGTAACTTTTCAAAAGCAGCAACATCATCTTTGTTGACAGATAATACTGAGTTAAGCATTGTTTTACCTGTGCTGTGTGCCATAGAACCCACGTTAAGTGTAGTTATAGGAACTCCACCTTCGATAGCAGCAAGTGCATCTTGAGGAGTTTCAAACAAGAGAAGAGCTTTAGTTTCACCAAAACGTGGATCTTTAGCAACCTCAATCATTTTCTTGATAGGGACAACGTTGGCTTTAACACCTGGAGGTGCAGCTTGTGTGATGAGTGTTTTACGCATCTCATCTTTGGCTACAGCATCAGAAACAACGATGATACGGTTTGCTTTTGAGTCTGGAGTCCAAGCGGTTGCAACTTGACCGTGGAGAAGGCGTGAGTCGATGCGGGCAAGGTTAATTTTAATCTTACCGTCACCAATAACAGTACCTTCTGGGATAGCGGCAGCAGATACACCAGCTTCAGCTGGAGCAGTGCTTTCTTCAGCAGGATTAAGCTCTTCTGGCAATGCTTTGATGCCAGCTTTCGCTTCCTTAATAATGTTTGCTGCAACTTGTTCAACACCTGCAGAAGCATCCATCATACGTTCTGTATAGGCCTGAATAAGCATTGGCAAGTTGAGGCCTGTGATGATAGCTACCTTACGCTCTGGGTTTGCACCCATCACTGCACTTGCTTGGTTGAATGGAGAACCGCTCCACAAGTCAGCAAGGACAAGGACTTCATCTTCAGCATCAAATGTTGCGATAGCGGCTTCGATCTTGGCACGCAAGTCGTCTGGTCCTTCGTTAGGCATGAAAGTGACAGCTTGTACTTTCTCTTGCTCACCGAAGATCATTGAACCAGATTGCTTGATGCCTGCGGCGAATTCACCGTGGCTCGCAATAACAATTCCGATACTCAATTGAGTAACCTCCTTTAAGTTTTTATATAATATAATTATTACTGTCTTAGTGTACTATAAACTGAAAACATTTGCAAGGATTTATGAAACTGGTTTCATAAATCTGTCATTTTAATTTAAAAAAATAAAAATAAAAAAACTTATGCAACAAACATAAGCCATATATACATGAAGAAGACATGTTTGACATCACAAAATAGTTAGAAAAAGGAGTAATTTTATGATAAAATAAGTATCAGAGTTTAATATTTTAAGATTTGGTAATCTTTATCGCAGCCGTTGGACAAGCCTTAGCTGCATTTATTATTTTATCATCAAAAATATATTTTTCTTCAAGTTTGTCTGAATTATTTAATTTAACGATACCATTGTCATGGTAGTCAAAGACATCTGGAGCGTGTAAATAGCAAAGACCGCATGCAATGCAGTTTTCTGGTATTATGTTTACTTTCATAAATTGATGATAATATAAAAAGACTAAAAAGGAAAGGAAAAAGATGTGGCAGAAAAAGAACCATGGGACAAAGAAATCTATAAAGCCATGCGTGAGGACTCTGAGAGGAGACGTTCAGGTGGGAAGGGGAAGAAACAAGGCAGTAATAAGTCGTTAACTTCGCGTGCTTTGACCTTTACCGTGGTTACAATGTTCTTATTGGTTGGCTTTATGATTGCCTTTATTCTTTGGAATAATCAAACGCAACAAAGTGGAGGCTTTGCTCAGGAAACGTCAGAAAATAAAGTGGAGCAAAATGGCGAACAGCAAGCAGAGCAAAACACTGGAGAAGTTAAGCCAGAAGAAAGTACAACTGTTCCATCAGAAACGACAGAAGATTCTTCAGCTGAAGAAGGAGCAACCTATACGATTGTAGCTGGAGATGATCCAAGTAAGATAGCTGCTAAAACTGGGGTGGATTGGTCCGTTATCGCGCGTCTCAACAATATTTCGGCAACAGGCTATAATGCAGATGGTTCGGCAATATCACCTGGGCAAGTATTGAAACTGAGAGAATGATGAAGTATTGAAAGTAAGAATAGGAAAGAAACATGATAAAGTTACAAATTGCTGTTGATGGTCCCGCATCAAGTGGGAAATCAACCGTTGCAAAAATCGTTGCCCAGAATCTAGGGATTATCTATCTGGATACAGGAGCCATGTATCGTGCTGCGACATTAGTTGCCCTCCAAAATAAAACAGAGGATCCACAAAAAATTATTGATATCATTAAGAAAAAGCCAATTTTTTTCAAAAATACAGCAGACGGTCAGCTTGTGTTTTTGGGGACGGAGGATATCACTAAAATTATTCGCACAAATGAAGTAACCCAAAATGTTTCGAAAATTTCCGCTCTAAGTGCTGTGCGAGAGTTTTTGGTTGCAGAGCAGCAGCGTATTGCGAGCGAGGGAGGAATCATTATGGATGGCCGTGACATCGGTACAGTTGTTCTCCCGCATGCGGATTTGAAAATTTTCCTTGTGGCTTCAGTGGAAGAGCGAGCAGCGCGGCGCTACAAGGAAAACTTGGAGAAAAATATTCCTACGGATTTGGAAGAACTCAAACGGGAGATTGAAGCGCGTGATTACAAGGACAGTACGCGTGCTGTGTCACCTTTAAAACAAGCAGATGATGCGATTTTGTTGGACAGTACCGGTAAAACAATCGCTCAAGTTGCAGATTTTATTGAAGAAAAAGCTCGTGAGCTTTTGTAATCTGCTGCATTTGAAAAATTTGTCTAAAAGATAAAAGCTGTAAAATCGTTCAAGAAGTGGTTCCTCTTTTCCCGCTTGGTCGATTTTACAGCTTTAGTTTTTTGTTCTAGACTAATTTTTCTAGGAAAAATAATATCAGAGAGAGTGATGCTGAAGCTTTTGGAAAATTGCTTTTAGTCTTATAAGTATCTACATGTTTTAAAGTCTGCTGTGGCCTTTCATCCAGTAAAAGTTGTGAGTCGTAAGCTTTAGACTTCCAGACCTTACGTCATGTACATTGACAGAGTATTGAAGTTTTGATTTGTGTTTTTTGATGATATAATGAGGTTAAAATGAATTAAAAAAGGATTCTTATGCTGTCTTATCTCCATGCCATCCAAATTGGTGTACTGCTTTTCTTTATTTTCTTCCTGATCAGCCTCATCCCTTATATGATTGTTCAATATCGGAAGTACGGCCGAGTTAACCCTTGGCGTTTTTTCGTTAATTTTTCATTCATACTTTATCTGGTTTGTGCCTATGCGATGACGATTTTTCCACTGCCAAATGTAGAACAAGTGGCGCAGATGACGGGACCAAAGCAAAATCTTGTTCCTCTTGAGTTTGTGCGTCAGTTTATAGCTTACAATCCTCTAGAATTAAGTGACAAGAGTACATGGATCTTGGCGTTGAAAGCTCCAACATTTATTCAGCCCTTTTTCAACTTATTATTAACGCTGCCTTTTGGGATATATTTGCGCTATCTGTTTAAGAGAAGTTTTTCTCAATCCTTTGTTTTGAGCTTTCTCTTGACCTTGTCCTTTGAGTTTTTGCAACGCTCTGCCCTTTTTGGACTGTATCCTCGCCCTTATCGGCTTTTCGATGTGGATGATCTCCTGCTTAATACAGCTGGGAGCTTGATAGGGTTTGGGATAGCCTGCTTACTTGTGAAAGTTTTACCAGACTTAGATATACAGCAGCCACTTCCTGTTCAAGTCGGTATGATACGGCGTAGTATTGCTTTCGGTGTGGATATTATCTTGATGGAAATTATAGCAGCTTTTGTTCCCCATTTTTATATGGCGTTGCTCATAGTTTTTGTAGCAGTTCCTCTGCTTTTTAGAGGAACTTTTGGTCAAAAACTGCTCAAAATAAAAATAGAAGCTGGTCGTATAAATATTTTTATCCGACAACTCTTATTTCTGGTCAATTTTGGGATTTTAGGACTTTTAGGCTATTACCTTCAACGCTCGGGCTATGTAGCAGAAAATGAACTGGGACAAAACTTTTTGCTGATTATTCTTTGCTTGATACTTTTAATGCTACCAACGATAGACCTGCTTTTTTCTGCTCTGTCACGTAGGCAAAAGCTGTGGTATGAGCGCCTAAGCCGAACAGAACTTCGTGCAAAATGATGGCACTCCTGTAGCTTGGTAAAAAGCATAACTGGCAACTGCTTATTTTGTCCTTCTTTTGTGTTAAGCTAGGCGGTTTTGTGGCTTCTTTCATACCCATGTTTCCTGTTCCATTGTCAGGTAAGGCAAAGTGAAGAGATTACGATATCTATTATCACGGTTATTGCAGTCACTTCTCTTTGA
Organism: Lactococcus sp. UBA7128; assembly: GCF_002492185.1. Lineage (NCBI taxonomy): Bacteria > Bacillati > Bacillota > Bacilli > Lactobacillales > Streptococcaceae > Lactococcus > Lactococcus sp. UBA7128. The sequence continues at coordinate 2,017 of NZ_DKXK01000074.1, read as the reverse complement.
CATTGGTACAAGCGTACAGATAAGTAACATGGACAGGATGAACCACAGGACGTGCTTTTAATAAGTGTAAACAATCCCCAAGTTGCGGCGAAGAAATTGGGAATTTATGTATCATTCGATATTGAGTAGCTTACATTATAAATGTCTTGGTCGTCAAGGCATGTGATGACAGAAAAAAGTGAACCTGGCTAGAGCTGACTATTGATAGATTTCAATGGTCTTTTTGATTTCTTCCTTAGCAGCAATAAGTTTCTCATTAGGATTAGCGAAGTTTTTTATAGGACATTCTTTCAAAATATCAAGGTATTTCAACTCAGAAGCTGAGGAAGTGATTTTATCGATGTCAACATTCACTTTTTGAAATTTACACTCTCAGCGCCTTCAGCTGTATATTTTTACTCTGTTTGGGTTGAAACTCATTGAAGGTTGTTTAATAGGCATTCTCACAGATAACTCTATAGGGGGCTTTGCGGTAGGCAGTTGACATTATTTGTGGAGTATGGTGTAATAGACAGGTAATGAAAGATAATAGACAAAAACGCTTTGAATATCTAAAAGCAAACAAGGCTTATTTAAGCGAACGTGAAAAACAAGAATACTATGAGTTGCTTCAAGAGCTTAAGGGTTTCCAAGCTTTTGAGGAAGAATATCTTGCAGATATGGAGGAGGAACGAGCTGTTTCTGAATCTCCGTCTTTTGAAAGTCGGAGTAGAGCGAGGCGCTCAACAGGAGCTAAGGCTCCTTTAACTTCTGGGCGTCAAGGCAGGAAGAAAACAGAAACGCCAAACGTAGCTGACTCTGAAACAGAAGAAGTGCCCAGAAAGCCGAAAAAAAAGAAAAGCTGGTTGAAGCGTATTTTCTTTGTTTTACTTGCTCTCCTCTTAGTTATGGTAGGCTTCTTCATTTATGGCTATCAGCGAGGCATTAGTCGTGAAGGAGGTGCGATTAAGGCGGAACAGTTTCATGGTGCGGGGAATTCAGACGGTTCTGTGAACATTCTTCTCCTAGGTGCAGACCAACGCCCAGGACAAAGCTCTGACGTGGCGCATTCAGACAGTATCATGGTCTTAAACATCGGTAGAAGTGGCAAGATGCAGTTGGTAAGTTTCATGCGCGACACTCTGGTGAATATTCCTGGCGTTGGTGATGCCAGTCAAGGACCAAATATGAAACTCAATGCAGCCTTTACTATAGGGGAGCAAAATGAGAATCAAGGTGTAGAGTTAGTGCGTCAAACATTGCAGCAAAACTTTGGTATCAATGCTAAATATTATGCTGTGGTCGATTTTTCAAGCTTTGCAACAGTGATTGATTCTTTATTCCCGGGTGGTGTACAGATTGATGCCAAGTTCTCTACTATCAATGGGCAGAAATTTGATGAGGTTCCCGTGCCTGATGATTTGGCAGAAACTGAAGGGATGGCGCCTAATGATAGGGAGCTTAGTGCTGAAGAGGCAGCAGCCTTGGGCTATCCTGACGGTGGTGGTATTTTTATGATGATTAAGCAAGGTCCACAACGCATGAATGGTCGTACACTTTTGAACTATGCACGTTTTCGTCATGATGATCAGGGCGACTTTGGGCGTGTCCAACGCCAGCAGCAAGTGCTGGAGACTCTAACGTCGAAAGTGAAAAATCCATTGACCCTATTCACCGGGGCGAGTGCTTTAGGAACAGCGCGTGCCGTAACCATGACCAACTTGGCTAATACTTTTCTCTTAACGAAAGTTTTACCTGCGATGTTTGGAGGAGTAGAAACTACAACAATTCCAGATGACAATGACTGGCAGGCAGCTTATGATATGTATGGTGGTTCTGGTCTTTTAATCGATATGAACAAATATAGTGCTAAGGCAAAAGACATACTGGGACAATAGTTGGAGAAGACAGAAAAAGCATTCAGCTTCAAAGTTGAACGCTTTTTTTTGAGCTTGAAATAGTTGTGCTAAGGGCTAGGACACGTAGAGTTTATTTTTTTATCCGGTTGTTTTCTCATCAAACACTCATTTCATTTGAC
>NZ_DKXK01000005.1:0-3112 GCF_002492185.1 Lactococcus sp. UBA7128 | reverse complement strand
AAAATTCGAAGAATTGCTAGAAAGCATCAATCAACAACTCAACAAATATGCGGACACAGTTGCAGAACGTGATGCACAAGATGCGCAAAGTTTTGGGTTCTAAATCAAAGAAATTTGTAGTCTGAAAAGACTACTTTTTTAAAGGAAATAAAGCATGTCGAAACAGACAAAGAGAATAGCAGTTGGAATAACGGCTGTGCTTGTTATTTTGGGACTTGCTATTGGAGGAAAAATGTTTATGGACAAAAAAGCACATAATCAAAATTTAGAGTACCAAAGACAGGCTGCCTTGACTTTGAAAAAAGAAGAGCCACGTGCAACAAAAGTTGTCTTTAAAGGTGAAGGCTCATCTGACGGTATTGGATTGCCTTGGTCTATAGATGCTGATGTTACAGTAAATGGTCAAGTTTTTGTTATGGGCTTGGAAAGAAATAGGATAGGAATTGTTTTTGGCGATAAATATGAGCCAAGTAAAAATACTGATGTCTCTGACAGTCCTCTAGAAGTAATTTACGGAAACGGAGAGCGCGAGATTATAAAATGACACCGGAAGATTATAAAAACTTAGCAAGCGAAGCTTATCGTGTTGACAGAAATGTAAAAGATAAGCAAGTTCTCCATGAAGGGGACGTTTTTACTGTCAATGGTAAAAAATGGGAAGTTTTGAAGTCTGAAGATAGTACAGAAAACGGCTTTCAAGCAATGGCCGTAGCTCCGAAAATAGATGGAGAAACTGATACCAGCCAAGTTGTAATTGCCTATGCTGGGACAAATCCATCAGACTGGAAAGACCTAGCCGTAGATGGGCTCAATGTCATGGGTTCTGTAAGCGGTTTTCAGCTGGACTCCGCCAATCGTTTTGCCAATGAAGTGGCTAAAGCTTACCCGTATTCTGATATTTCAACGACAGGTCACTCACTTGGTGCTTTTCTTGCTCTAGCACAAGGCGCAGAGCATCACTGGCAGTCGGTAACCTTTAACGGCCCAGACCCTTATAGTGTCTTGTCGCCACAAGCTAAAGCATGGGTAAAACAAAATCCTGGAATGTTAACAAATTTCCTCAATCAAATGGATTTAGTCGGCTATGGTGGAGATATCATTGCTCGCTTTAAAAATGGGAAACTGCTGTGGAGTGTTTTAGGTCAGAAGATAGACACAACAGGTTCAGAAGTTGTGCTTAATTATGGTTTTCTAGGGCTCAATCCCCTTAATTACCATGATCTTAATCTGTGGAAGTTTGATGAAAAAGGAAATATCTTGGATGGGAAAGGAAAAAGTCACGGTATCCCACAGCAAGCTGTTCTGAACTCCAAAATGACTCAGCTTTCTCACTCCTTTAAGGTGCAGATGGAAGCCTTAGGAGTTTTAAAGAAAACTTTGACAGAAAGTGCGGGTGGTTTATCCTCTAGTGAAAAAATATATCTGGACTCTGCTCAAGCTCTGGCCATTGTTTCCACCGCTGGCGCAGAGTTTCAGCTGGCAATGACCAATGTCATACAGGTCTATCAAAATGGGATTAAAGAGACAGAAAACCTCTGGATGAAAACCTTATCAGATGCAGTAGCTGTAGGAAGCCAACTTGAGAAGTGGGAAGTCTATGCAGCCCTTGAAAGTGTTGGTTTTACAGAAAACAATATCGTGGGAATCCCGACACAACTCTATCAACATAAAATGGATCAAGTCAAACAGATGAGCGACAAATTCAAGCAGCTTGAGCGTGAAATCAAGGAGAAAATTTCAGAACTGCTTGCAAGAGATGCCGAATTGGCACAAGAATTGAAAGGCTAAGGAAAAGAGTTTTGCTTACAGAAGAAGAATTAAGACGGGATTATAACTACAAAAGAGCACAGCTGGAAGAACAGGCAGAGGAGATAAGACGGGGAGAACAGACCTTTAATCAGCTGATGGAAGAGGCATCAAAGGATATCTCTCAAATGCTTCGAGAGGCAGAGGGGGATGCTTCGGAAGCCTCTCAGTTTTCACGCTATCGCCTCCATCAACTTTCAGAAGAATACGGTGAAAAATTCCAAGCTGAGAAAAGAAAAATTCAACAGCAGTTGGAAGAAGCTGAACACGAATTTAATAGACAATATCGTCAATTGAAGGAAGGAGATTGATGCTTAAGTATGAATGGTGTAGATGAACTTATTAAGAAAGCTCAAAAAGAGTTTCAGAAAATAAGAATTCAAATAAAAGGGCTGATTGCTGTAGATAAAAGCAGACAACAACGGACTCAGTTGGAGAAAACGTCAAAGCATGAAGTGGCTACAGCAAAACAAGCGCTTTCTAAGAATTCATCTGCTCTAAAAGGGGCCATCAAGGGCAATTTCGCGCATAAGTTAACGGAGGTTTTTGAGGAGCAAAAACGGACGTTAGATAGCATTTAACCTAAATAAGAAACCTGTTCTCCATAGGGAGAGTAAGGGAAGCTCTTAAAATAAATATAAAAAATCACTCAATGAGGCATGTGTAGTGCCATGTTGGGTGATTTTTTGTTTTGACTTTTTTTGATTTTATTGGTGGACGATTAGGGCTGGGCGAAGTGCACGTCCAGTTGCAATACCCAACATATGGTATCCCCCAACTGAACCACGAGGATTAGCCGAACCCAGACCAGTTATTCCCCACTGACGTACTGTAGAATCTCCCTCAATACCACCGCGCGTACGAAGCCACCAATTAAAGGTAACATCTGCTCCACGACTCTCTAGATTAGTAAAAGCACGCTCTGGACCTGATAAACGGACTATATCTGCTAAAGAAAGTGAAAAGGCGCGGGAGCTACCACTTGTATCAACTCGACTCACGTCGTTAGCAACTTCTGGGAAATCTTCTATATTAGTAGGTAACCAGCGTGTACCGTGTCCAGTCATCCATGTAACATCGCTATCTAGCATAACAGGTTCCGCTTCAGGGATAACTACAGGCCGAACCATAGCTCTAACTGTTGTATCAAGAGCATCATACCATTCATTGGTACGCGTTTCCTGATTGACCCATGAAACGTTTGTAATACCCTCATTCCGGATAATCAAATGATTCCCACCACCTTGATTCTCCAAATAACGATACTGCTCATTAGCCATAGTAAAGATGGTCCCCGGTGCCATGA
>NZ_DKXK01000054.1:465-5840 GCF_002492185.1 Lactococcus sp. UBA7128 | reverse complement strand
ACGCTAAGGCAATTCATATAAGAATTGTCGCCTCTCCTTAGTGCCTTTAGGCACAATGAGAGCAGCGTATTAAAAATTGACAAATCAAAGAAATCTGCTAAAATAAGTACATAGCAAGAATGAGAAGAGTAGATTACTGAAACGTTTGAGGGAGTGGTGTCGTTGACTGAAAATCACCACACGGGAAAGTGATTGAAGTTCACCTCATTCTAAATTTAAAAGAAGCTTTAACTAAGTGATAAAATGGGATGGTACCGCGGTTTTCGCTCCTTAATTAGTAGGGGAGAAAACCGTGGTCTTTTTATAATCACCGCAAGAGTACATGAGGAGAAAGAATGAACTTACAAGAGAAAATTGAAGCTTTGCGAGAGCAGGCCTTGGACAACTTGACAGCTGCCGTTGAAGAAAGAATGTTAAATGATCTGCGCACAGCTATCATGGGTAAAAAAGGAGAATTGACAGAAATTCTCAAAGGAATGAAAGAGCTCACAAATGAAGAACGTCCTGTTATTGGCGCTTTAGCCAATGCTTTCCGTGATGAATTTGGAGCGAAACTGGAAGAGAAAAAGGCAGAGCTTGAAGAGAGAGCGCTAAATGCAGCTTTGAGCGCTGAAACTTTGGATGTCACTTTACCAGGGGCTGCTTTGAAAAAAGGAACACGTCATATTTTGACTCAGACAGCAGAAGAGATAGAAGAAATCTTCTTAGGTATGGGCTATGAAATTGTTGATGGCTATGAAGTTGAAACAGACCACTATAACTTTGAACGCATGAATCTTCCCAAAGATCATCCTGCGCGTGATATGCAAGATAGTTTTTATATCACAAATGAGGTCTTACTGCGTACCCACACCTCACCTATGCAGGCGCGTACCATGGATAAGCATGACTTTAATAAAGGCGGTCTCCGTATGATAGCGCCAGGTCGCGTTTACCGTCGTGATACAGATGATGCGACACACAGCCACCAATTTCACCAAGTTGAAGGACTGGTTGTGGATAAAAATATCACGATGGCTGACCTTAAAGGCACCCTTGAATTTGTTATACAAAAGATGTTTGGTGCCAATCGTGAAATCCGTCTCCGTCCTTCCTATTTCCCGTTTACTGAGCCTTCAGTTGAAGTGGATGTGAGCTGTTTTAAATGCGGCGGCAAGGGATGTAACGTCTGCAAACACACCGGATGGATCGAAATTCTCGGTGCCGGCATGGTCCATCCGAACGTCTTAGAGATGAGTGGCATTGACAGTAAAGAATATTCTGGATTTGCCTTTGGTATGGGGCAAGAACGCATCGCAATGCTACGTTATGGTATCAATGATATTCGAGGATTCTACCAAGGCGATTTGCGTTTCTTAGAACAATTTGGAAAATAATTTCAGAACTGAACACAGAAGTAAGCAGAATAAAAGGAAAAGTAAAATGTTAGTATCATACAAATGGTTAAAAAAATTAGTCAACGGCATTGATGACATTCCTGTCACAGATTTGGCAGAAAAAATGTCCTTGTCTGGTATTGAAATTGAGGGTGTCACAGTACCGGGAGAGGGTTTATCAAAAATAGTAGTCGGTGAAGTATTAACCTGTGAAGATGTACCGGACACTCATCTTCATATTTGCCAAGTTGATGTTGGTGAAGAAGAACCTCTTCAAATCGTTTGTGGTGCGCCAAACGTAAAAGCAGGAATTAAAGCAATCACTGCGCTCGTGGGAGCACGCATTGCCGATAATTATAAAATTAAAAAAGGAAAAATCCGAGGTATTGTTTCACTAGGGATGCTTTGTGCACTTGATGAAATCGGTATTCCGGAGTCTGTAAATCCGATGAAACACGAGGAAGGTATCTATATCCTGCCTGAAGACGCTGTGGTTGGCGACAGTGTCCTTCCTTATCTTGACTTGGATGATGAAATCATTGAGCCAGATATCTTGGCAAATCGTGCAGATGCGATGTCTATGCGCGGTGTGGCCTATGAAGTAGCAGCTATCTACGGCAAAACAGTTAATTTTGAAGATAAAAAACTAACAGAGGTTGACAGAAAAGCTACAGATAAAATTGCTGTAAAGGTAGAGACAAGTACAGAACAAGTACCAACCTATAAAATTCGTATAATTGAAAATGTAAAGATCGCCCCATCTCCGCTTTGGCTCCAAAATACACTGATGAATGCGGGTATTCGTCCAATAAATAATGTCGTTGACGTAACGAATTATGTCTTGATGTATTATGGACAGCCATTGCATGCTTTTGATTTTGACAAATTTGGTGCAGACGAAATCTTGGTGCGTCAAGCGCAAGACGGTGAAAAGATTGTGACCCTTGATGAGCAAGAGCGTGAGCTCAGCAGAGAAGACATAGTCATCACAGCCAACGGAAAACCAGTAGCACTTGGTGGTGTCATGGGAGGGCTGGATAGCGAAATCACAGAGCAAACCACAAATGTTGCTTTGGAGGCTGCGCTTTTCAATGGCACATCAATCCGGAAAACATCGCACAAGTTTGCACTACGTTCAGAATCATCAAGCCGCTTTGAAAAAGGAATTAATCAAGGCACAGTCCGTGAAGCTTTGGATTTTGCAGCCGCAATGATTCAAGAGCTTGCTGGTGGTGAAGTTCTTTCTGGTGTGGTTGAGTCAAACGACTTTATGCCAGAACCTCAAGAGGTTAAAACTACTTTAGAACGTATCAATGCTTCTCTTGGAACAAATCTTACAGTGGAGAAAGTGTTAGAAATTTTAGCGCAACTTGGATTTGAAACCCAAGAAAACAAGGGCGAATTCCATATTCAAATCCCATCACGTCGGTGGGATATCAAGATTGAAGCAGATATTGTTGAAGAAATCGCACGAATTTATGGGTATGACAACTTGCCAAGTACCTTGCCTGCAGGAGCTACAGTTGGAGAGTTAACAGCTATGCAGAAATTACGCCGAAAAGTACGCACCAACGTTGAAGCTGCCGGACTTTCGGAAGTTATTGGCTACTCATTGACAAGCTCTGAAAAAGCTCGGGAATTTGTTAATGGGCAAAAACCAACAACTTCATTACTCTTGCCAATGACCGAAGATCGTCAAACATTACGGATTAGCCAAATTCCAGGACTTTTGGATATCATCAATTATAACCAGAACCGTAAAAATGCAGATGTAGCCATCTATGAGATAGGCAACATTTTCCTTGCATCAGATTCAGAAGATTCCCGTCCTTTAGAAATTCCTCATCTTGCCTTTGCCATCTCTGGAAATGTAGAGGACAAAACCTATAATTCAGCAGCTGTAGCCGTTGACTTTTATCATGCAAAAGCCATTGTTGAACAGCTTTTGGCAGGCTATGAAAATCTTTCCTTTGAAGCCGACTCAGATATCAAAGAAATGCATCCAGGGCGCACAGCGCGAGTTTTAGTGGGCAATCGTCAAGTTGGTTTTGTTGGACAAGTACACCCTGCAACAGCAAAAGCTTATGATATTAAGGAAACTTACGTGGCTTCCCTTGACTTGGAAGCGATGCTTGAGCTTGCTCCAGCCCAAACGGTTTTTGTCGATATTCCAAAAGTACAAGCTGTAAACCGTGATATTGCTATGCTTGTTGATAGAGACAAAACACATGCTGACATCGTAGAAGTGATTACATCAAGCAAAGTGAGAAGCTTGAGTAAAGTAGAGCTCTTCGATATCTATCAAGGTGATAACTTACCAGAAGGCAAGAAGTCAATGGCCTATAGCTTGACCTTCCAAAGTCGTGAAAATACAATGACAGAAGAAGAAATTGCCAGAGCTATGGCTAAAATTACAAAAAATCTTGTAGAAAAACTCAATGCTGAAATCCGTTAACAAAGGACAGAAGTTGGTACAGCTGTCTTAAAAAACAGAAAAATGCTCATGATAGCGAAGAAAGCTATTTTGAGTATTTTTATTTGTACACTTTGATTAGATCTTGACTACTTTCACAAAAAGAATGTTAATATGCAAAAAATGTAGCAGACCACGAACTTTTTTCTGCTTCATATAAGAATTCTAAAAAGTCAAGAGATGAAGTGTTAATAAAAGCGTTTTATATTAAGTTTAAATAACCACATGTAAAGCATATGAAATCTTTCTGAACTACTTTTGTGTTAGAATGGTAAAATATGAAAAAGAAAAATTGGAAAAAGCAAGCAGCTATACTGGTTTTATCGGTTGGCATGCTTACTTTAGGCTTACCAGCTGTGCAAGCTGATGAAAGTTCGATAGATGCAAAAATCGAAAACTTTCAAAGGCAACTCAATGCAGAACTTTCTCAGGCGAATGCAATTTATACCAAAGCAAATGATTCACAAACTGAACTCAAAGCAACTCAGGAAAAGATTGAACATTTGAATACAGAGATTGAGAAAACCGAAGAAAAATATAATTCTTTAAAGGAAACTGTAGCGGGTCAAATGCGTGCAATGCAGGAGCGCGGCGGCGTTTTTCCTTCAGTTCTTGATATAGTGCTCAACGCAGCAGATTTTCACGAAGCTGTGCAAGCGCTGACGAACTTAAGGCTTATCTTACATGCAGAAGATGCCCAAGCCAAGTCCTTGGTTGATACTCAGCAAAACTTAGAGAGAATGAAACACTCGCTTCTTAAAGCAAAAACTGAGTTGGAAGCAGCTCAAACGGATTATGAGAAGCAGGTAGAAAAACTTGAGGAAAGCATAGCTCTACTCAAAAACAAGGTGACAGATAATCAGAGTATCCTTGATGAAATGCGTATAAAGGCTGCAACGCTCAATAGAGATTCAGGAAAATCAAAAATAGATTCCCTTTCAGTCGATAGGACAGTAGATTCAGAAGTTTCTGATGAGAGCAATTCTATAATGACGCCATCGGGCGGCGGAGCTCATTCATTAATCGTTTCAGCTACAGCTTACGCTTCAGATAATGGACTAGGATTTATTACGGCAACGGGCATAAACCTCCATCTGAACCCTATGTGCATCGCTGTAGATCCTTCTGTGATTCCTTTAGGAACGATGGTTGAAGTACCGGGATATGGTATAGCGATTGCGGGAGATACAGGAGGCGCGATTGTGGGGAATATTATCGATGTCCACTTTCCTACTACAGCCCAAGCTCAGGCGTGGGGACGTAAAACACTTCAGATTAACGTGTTGAGTTAATAAGTAAGGTTAGAACCCTCTTGTACAGAGGCAGTTGTGTGAAGCTCTATGAAAGGAGCTTTACACAACTGCTTTTTATTTTGCTATAGAGACAGTATTCTAAATGTCCATTCTATAAAGATTACGAAAAGCAGACTTACTATGTAGGGAATACTGTTATTCTTATAGTTTCTAAGGCTAATTCCGATAGTCATTTTAAATCCAGAGTTTGCTTTTCTCATCAAACACTCATTT
>NZ_DKXK01000054.1:0-135 GCF_002492185.1 Lactococcus sp. UBA7128 | reverse complement strand
TTTTTTATACTATAGACTCAGAAAGTAAACGTAACATTAGAAATGCATATGTAATGAAAACCCAAAAGTAAATGTTACGTCAAAGGAGGAGTTTATGACACCAGAAAAGAAAAAACAGCGGCGGCTGCGCAACCT